>JAFGHG010000111.1 GCA_016939345.1 Candidatus Omnitrophota bacterium | reverse complement strand
ATAGCAGACGGAGCAAAACTTCATATAGGGGTGATAGCCGGTTTTATATTTCTCAGGATAGATATGCTCATGCTTGAATATTACCGCCAGGCTCAAAGCGTGGGTTTTTATTCTATAGCCGTTTCTTTATCGGGATTGCTTATTCTAATACCCATGGCCACCCAAAAAGTGTTTTATTCAAAAATTTCAGGCCTTATAGATGATAAGACCGATATGGCCGAAAAAACCATACAGGTCTATAAACATGCTTTACTGCCGTCGGTTTTTACTGCCTTGCTTCTTGTGCTCTTAGCAAAGCCGTTAATTAATATTTTCTACGGAAATCAATTTCTGCCTGCGCTCGCGCCTTTTCTTATATTGCTGCCCGGAGTATTTTTTCTCTGGCAGAACAATATCCTGGCTTATTTTTTAATCGGTGCAAAGAAGCTGTTATTGATCTCAAGCGTGGCTGCTTTTAACTCTTTGCTTAATGTGGCCCTAAACATGATCCTGATACCTAAATATGACTCTGTAGGCGCAGCTTATTCCAGTTTGATAACTTATATACTGGTCGGTCTGGCTAATTTGATTTTATTTGTCAGGATCTCGAAAATAGGCTTTAAAGGATTTATCAAAAAGCTTAAGGTAACCAAAGATGACATTTTGTTTTATAAAATACTTTTTATTAAATTTTTTTCTCTCGGTAATTAAATATGCGTGTATATTTTTATGAAGATGATATCGCAAAGGTTGAGGTCAGTATTTCCAGATACAACTTTGCTCTTCCTTTTGCTGAGGGTAAAAGTGTTTTAGACATAGGCTGTGGTGCCCGAAAAGGGCCTTTGATCTTATCAGAAAAAGCAAAAAAAATAATCGCTACAGACATATCCTTTCAAGCAATAGAATATTGTAAGGAAAATTATAGAAAAAACAATGTTTCATATATAGTTTCTGATGCAGTTCGCCTTCCTTTTAGAGAGGGTTTTTTTGACATTGTTTCGTCTTTTGAGGTCATAGAGCATTTAAATGATTATTTAGAATACTTAAGAGAAGCTAAAAGGGTTTTAAAAGAAAAGGGTTCTTTTATTGTTTCGACCCCTAATAGAGAGGTGGTTTCACCTGGAGGTAATCTAACTAACCCCGATCATGTAAGGGAATTTGATTTAGAGCAATTCAGCCGGATTCTTGGTGATTTTTTTCAAGATTTTGTTGTCTACGGCCAGCATGCTTCTCAGAGGACGAAACAGCTAGAGAAAATTCGTCTGGATAATCTCAAAACAATAGATAGGATGCCTAAGGCTCTACGCAAGCTTTATCCTAAAGGATTTAAAGAAAGCACTCTTAGGTTTTGTCATTATCTGAGTGCTATATTGTGCAAAGGCATTGATTCCAAAAAAATTACTCAAAATGATTTCTTTTTTACAAAAGAAGATTTAAAAACAGCAAGATATTTTTTAGCTGTTTGTAAAAAATAACTTAAACTAGAGGTTAGCATGTACAAAAAAATAATCAGAAAAATCATTTGGAAAGTGATAGGCAGTGATCCCCGTTTAGAGGAGAATATAGATTTAACAACTTCCAGGCGCCGGGCTATGGACTATGCAATTTCCTTGATCGAGCATCATACGAGAGTCAGCCGTAAAAATCACAAACCAGGCCAGGAAGGCTCTTTACTCGGAGATTACCTTGAATTCGGCTGCTATCAGGGAGCTTCCTTTATTTATGCCTATAAACGTGCAGCAAAATTAATGCCCTGGATGAAATTTTATGCTTTTGATTAATTTCAGGGTCTGCCTGAGCCTAAGGGAATTGATCAGAACGGTCCTTTCTGGAAAGGGCAATTTTCTTCGGGAAAAGAACAATTCATGAATAACATCAAAAAAGCCAGACTTGATCAATCAAGGGTTGTCTGTGTTGAGGGTTTTTTTGATAAAACTTTAACCCCTAACCTTAAGGAGAATAAAAACTTAAAAATAGCTTCATTAGTGCACATAGACTGCGATCTTTATGAGTCAGCAGTGCCGGCTCTGCGTTTTATTACTGATCTTGTTGAAACCGGGACTATTATTATGTTTGATGATTGGAATTCCTTTGAAGCTGATCCTGAGAGGGGGGTAAGGAAAGCCTGCAGCGAGTGGTTGATAAGTAATCCTCACATAACCTTAGAAGACTGGCATTGGTATGGTGCCTATGGCAAGAGTTTTATGGTAAAGGCAGAAAAATAATCATGCTGAAAGTTTTGACCTTGAATTTAAGCAAATACTTCCCGTTTTTATTAAAGACCATTGCTTATGTACCTGATTCTATTACTATTTCTTTAACTTATAATTGTAATTGCCGCTGTATTATGTGTAATTACTGGAAATACGCAAAGCCAGATGATATGAATGCGGAAACGGTTAAGGATATTATGTTTCAAGCCAAGCAGGCAGGGGTTAAGGCTTGTGTTTTATACGGAGGAGAGCCTTTGCTGCGTAAGGACATATTTGATTTGACAGCTTATGCCCATGATCTGGGGTTGGTGACAAAGATTATTACTAATGGCATGCTGCTTGATAGAGAAAAGGCTGAAAAGCTAGTTGACAGCGGGCTCGATAAGATAGTTATTTCCATAGATACAGTCGACAATAACCAGGATTATATACGTGGGGTAAAAGATGCCTTTTTAAAAGCCAGAGAAGGATTATCTAATATGGTGCGTTTACGTGACAAAAAAAATATAGAAATAATGATTGCCAGTGTTTTAATGCGGCCGACTTTAAAGGAGCAGAGGATACTCAAAGTAGTGGATATGGCCAGAGAAATGAAGGTATCTGTCCTTATCCAGCTAGTCGATTTTTCTCTTTTTTATTACAAAGGCGTTGACGAGCAGCTTAAAAAAGAACTTTGGATTACAGACGAGAATCAGGAGGAGTTAAAGGAGCTAGTTAAAAAATTGATAGAGATAAAAAAAGAGTCTCCTGAATTGATTGTTGATTCGATCCCGGCTTTGCAGTATATACCGAGATATTTCAAAGATCCCAAGAGTGCAGATATCCCTTGTTATATTGGATTTTCCGGAAGGATATGGATAAGCCCTCAAGCTGAGGTTTTTATCTGCCAGGGGTTGTCAGCGATAGGAGATTTAAAAAAACAAAGTTTTAAAGAGATCCTTCAGTCAAAAGCTTTGAGGCAGATGCTTGAGAAGATGTTTAGAAAAAATTGTTCAGGGTGCTCCTGCATGTTTTCATCTAATATAGATGCCCATATACCCTGTATGTGGAAAGACTACATGGCCAGAAATTTAGGTTTAAGAAAGTAGATACAAAATGTTT
>JAFGHG010000110.1 GCA_016939345.1 Candidatus Omnitrophota bacterium | reverse complement strand
TAAAATGTATTTCTTGATAAAATCAGCTTCTAATTTATTTAAAACTCTTACAGATATATTCTTTCCCAGGCTTTGTTTCAAGTGTATGAAAAAAATACCCTCTGGTATCCTCTGTTTTGAGTGTCGGAATAAAATAATTTTTTTAAATACTTGCCTTTGCAGGCTTTGCTGCCAGGAAAAGGTCCAAAAAAATCTTCAGATTTGCCGCTCCTGCAGCAAAAAAGCTCTTCCTTATGACAGGCTGATAAGCGCAGTATACTATAGGGAGCCTATTTCTGAACTGATACATCAATTCAAATATAACAATCACTCTTTCCTTTGCGAATTCTTTTCCCAGATATTGATCAATCACCTCAAAAAATCAGGGTGGTCCTCTTCTGGCTTTGATCTTATCACCGCCGTTCCCATGCACAGGGATAAGCTTAAATACCGGGGTTATAACCCTCCGGAATTGCTGGCAAAATCCTTATCAAATTATTTTAAAATCCCTTTCTATAATGATATAATAGCAGCTGTATCATGCAGGCCTTCTCAAACGAAACTAAACCCAGAAGAGCGCCTAGCTAATGTCAGCAAGGCTTTTAAGGTAACAAGGCCTTTGCAAAACAATAAGATAATCCTGGTAGACGATATCTTTACTACCGGAGCCACAGTCCTTGCTTGCTGTCAAAAGATGAAAGAAGAAGGCGCAAGGCATATAACTATCGTAACAGCAGCTAAAACCTGATGAAAATAATACGCAGCTACATACTTAAAGATTTTCTAAGCATATCCCTGTTCTCGTTCCTTATCATAGGCATGGCCATACTTATGGGCACCATGATACCCATAACCGATATGATAGTACGTAAGGGTGTTGGTTTTTTTGATGCCATGAAAATATTTTCCTACCAGGCTCCTGTACAGCTCAAATACATAATACCCATATCTTTTCTCTTCGGAGTGCTTCTGGTTATGGGTCGTCTTGTCTCTGACAATGAACTTACCGCTATCAGAGTAGCCGGAATACCTTTAATAAAAATCTTGAATATTTTTCTTGTGGTCGGAATAATATTTACTCTTTTACTTTTTATCATCAATGACAGGCTCGTCCCGGAACTACATTACCAGTACCAAAAAAGCAAAAAGACCTTTCTCTATAAGAATGTATCGGCGCTAATAGAACCGGATGAGTTTCTCGATCATTTTGATAACTATGTCCTTTATGTTTCGGACAAGTATGATGAAAATAAACTAAAAAACGTATTCATTTACGAGGTTTCCGATCAAAAAGGAGCAAATAAAGTCATCTTTGCCAAACGCGGCGAATTCATCCGGGACGGAGAAGTCTTGAAAATAAAGCTTGAGGACGGTTTCAGGGATGAATCATCTCCTGAAAAACAGGAATTGTACCGCTTAAACTTCAAAGTATTTTTTATGGATATACCGATCCAGGATAAAGAAAATAAGGTCATCAGAAAGAAGCCTGTAGAAATGAGCATCAAAGAACTCCAGGAAAAGATTAACTATTTAAAAAACCTGGGAGTTGACCTTCCCTATGAACCTATGGAGCTGCGCAAAGAACTCCTTGAAAGAACAAGCTATCCTTTTTCAATAATAGTATTCATTCTGCTTGGTTTCGGGGTTTCTCTGGTTGTCCGCCACAGAGAAAAATCCATAAACTTTTTAATCGCCATTGTTGGCTACGGTTTATACTACCTTTTAGGCATGGCAGGAACTACCCTTATTGAGCACCAGCTGATAATACCCTGGCTGGGAATGTGGCTGCCCAATATTATCATAGGTTTGCTGGGAATATTTTTATTCTTAAAACATGCGAATTCTGGATAGATATATAACAAAAAATTTAATCGGAGCTTATCTTTTTATTCTATTGGTGTTTATCGGCCTTTATTTGATCATCGATATAACATCAACTCTATCCGACATCATTCAATCTAAGCCGCCGGCAAAGATACTTTTAGAATACTATCTTAACTCTTTACCGATCATCCTCATAACTGTAAGCCCTTTCGCTCTTTTAATCGGCACCCTTTATGCCTTCGGAGAACTTAATAAAAATAATGAGATAATAAGCCTGCGCAGCTGCGGATTGAGCATAACAAAAATAGCTACCCCGGCAATAATCATATCCCTGATAGTTTCAACAGCCCTGTTTTTTCTGCAGGAAAAAGTTTTGATCTCTTCGCAAAAAAAAGTAGAAGATATAAAATCAGAATTTATAAAAAAGAAAGTTAACCTTGACCAAAAAAGGGAAGTGGCTTTTACCTCCGGCAACCTGATAATCTTTTCCCAGATATATTCTCCTAAAGAAAAAACACTTTTTAATGTATTGATATTCCAGGAAGATGAAAACCAGAAAATCATCAAACAAATCGCCTGTAACACCATCTCTTATGAGTACGGCAAATGGAAGGCCCGGGGGATAATAGAGTATAAATTCGATGAAACAGGGAAAATCGCTGACAACGCAAACTCAATAGCCGAAATGGACCTGCCACTTAAAGAAAAACCCAAAGATCTCTTGCTTAAAAAAAGTTCGCTCTCAAAATACTCTACCCTTTACAATGCAAGAAAAAGAATAAACAGCTTAAAGCAAATAGGAGAAAGCAAAAGGCTTACAAAATCTATTGTGGATTATCACTGTAAGATCGTCGAACCCTTTACTTCTCTCTTTCTAATCATAGGGGTTCTGCCCCTTGCCCTTGAGATAAAAAAAAGAAAAGCTGCTCTTTCTACTTTAGGAATAGGATTTGTCCTGGCCCTTGCTTATTTTGCTATTTTTTCTTTCAGCATAGCACTGGGAAAATCAGGTATTTTCATACCAGTATTGAGCGTATGGCTTGCTCCTATTTTTTTCTTAACTGTAGGTATAACAGGCTTGTTTCTCTTGAAGTAGCCAACTGGCTTAAAAAATAATCAGGCCCACAGCTGCCTTACTTTAGCTGTGGGCCTTAATTATTATGATTACTTTTTTAAAGTATTGGTTTTTTTAAATTTATTTCTACTGCGTTTCCCGTCAATCCCCTCCTGGCCTGAAAAAGCTTTTTACCAGTATTCTTCCTGAAATTTTTTATCCCAGCTCATTAACTTGTTGAAGCGTTGTTCCCTTTCGCTGCTTTTATAAGGCGGTACCATAAAAAAAGTTGCATCAACTGTTCCTTGAGCAACGTCTCTTACGCCCAGAGCTGTGCCCTCGACCAAACCGACGAAGAACCCGCTGACCGGATCTGTTTTCTCTGCCCGGCGCTGGATTGACATGGGTATTTCTGTCCAGCATAAAGCTATCTCGCTTAAGCCATAACCAAATTTACCAATTGGATCGGGTTTTTCACACCTTGAGTCTTCAGCCATGGTTAAAACCGGTAAAACCAAAAGCAAAGTCAACAAGCAGAAAATAAATCTCTTCATCTGTCACCTCCTTGCTAAAAGATTAAAGACCCCTTTCTATAAATAAAAAACCCACAGCTTTAGGCTATGGGTCAAATTATTTTCATATATATTTCGGTAACTGACTACCATAGTCCTCAGAAAGTTTTTAGGACCTTAGGCTCTGAAGTTTTGCTGTACCGCCTTTTCAGACGGGCTGCCCTTATCGATATGGCTTATTTTTCAAAAGAACAAATTTACAGATAAGATATAACATAATTTTAAAAAGCTTGTCAAGAAAATATTAAAAATTCCTATATCTAGTGGTCGATATAAAAAAAAAGACCATATTTTGTATTAGTCCTGCAACCGCGGATCAACAGTATTTTTTTGCTTGACAATATCTTTTTTATCTGTATATTAACTCCATTATGAGCAAAAGATGCGATATCTGCGGTAAAAAAGCTATAACCGGAACCTCTATAGCCAGAAGAGGTCTGCCTAAGAAAAAAGGCGGTGTAGGCCTTAAAACAACCGGAATTACCAAGCGCAAGTTTTACCCCAACCTTCAGCCCAGGAAAGTCGTTGTTCACGGTAAAATAAAGAAGGCTCTTGTCTGCACCAGATGCATTAAAAGCGGAAAAATAACTCTTCCCCTTAAAAAAACCTCCTCCGACAACTAATCATTTTTCTTGATAATCCGATATCCTGCAATCTTTAACTGTTATGCGCGGTATATTATGGTAGGTATTAAAATCCAGGGAAAAGACAATATCTAGTTTTTCTGCATAATTTACGATCTCAAGGAGATCTTTGTCGAAAATAACAGCCTCATGGGTATATTTTCCATTGCTTAACCATAAAGAGTAGCCAAAGCTTATTTTTCTCGGTTGGCTCTTCTTGGTTAAGGAAAAAGAGGCAAACAAAGGTTTTTTATTCGCTTCTCCCCAGGGCTTTAGCGATTCCATTATCTGAGCCAGTTCAGGATCAATTTCTGAGAAATCCAATCGGGCATCGATATCTATAACCGGCATAAAGTCTTCGGGTTTTATATTTTCCTCGATAATGGAATTTATCTTGTCTTTGAAATTCTCAAGCTCATCTTTATGGATGTGGACACCAGCTGCTTTTTTATGCCCGCCGTAAGCAAGCAGGGACTCTGCGCAGAGGTCAAGCATCTGGATTAAATGGACTCCGGCAACTGAACGAGCTGAGCCTACGCCTTTTCCCTGGTCAAAAGATATAACAAAAGACGGTTTTTGATATTTATCTGCCAGGCGTGAAGCTACTATCCCTAAAACTCCCGGGTGCCAGTTCTCTCCAGAAACTACAATAGTGTTTTTATCTGAAAAATCGTGGCTTATCTTCTGTTCAGCTTCCTTTAATATCTGATTTTCGATGTTTCGCCTAAGACTGTTATACTCGCCAAGCTTAGCGGCCAATTCCTGGGCTTCTTGAGAATCATCAGTAAAAAAAAGCTCAAGGGAGCTCTTGGCATGAGCAACCCTTCCCGAGGCATTTATCCTGGGGCCTAGGATATAGCCTATGTGAAAAGTATCTATATTGGTTTGTTTTAGTTTGGCAACGCTACAGAGGGCTTTTATGGCCAAACGGTCGGTTTTTTTCAAGACCTTCAATCCTTCTTTCAGCAATACCCTGTTCTCCCCTTTCAATGGAACGACATCACAGACTATAGACAAGGCTACTAAATCTAGAACCTCTATGCATGAAGAACCGGTAAGGACCTGAAGCAGCTTAAAAGAAATGGCCCCGGAACTCAGGTGAGCAAAAGGATAGGGAAAATCATCTCTTTGAGGATTGATAAAAGCAAAAGGGTATATTTTGTCTTTGATCAGATGGTGGTCAACCACAATCATATCTATTCCTAATGACCTTGCCAGCTCTACTTCAGCTGTTGCATTGGTCCCGCAGTCAAAGGCAATTATCAGGCTGACCCTTTCCTCTTTTGCTTTTAAAATAGCCTGGGTATTCAATCCGTAGCCCTCTTTTATCCTGTGGGGTATATAAAATTTAAAAACATCCTTATGGCCCTTAGCAAACTGATTGAAAATAGCCAAAGAAGTTATTCCGTCTACATCATAATCGCCGAATACCAGTACCTTTTGTTTGCTCTTAATAGCTGAAAGGATGCGTTGGCTGGCTTTTTCTATGTCAGGAAGAAGCAGGGGGCTATGCAATTGCTCTATCGAGGACTGAAGAAAGCTATCGAAATCAGCGGGTTTTATGCCCCGGTTAAGCAAAACCTGTATTAGATGAATGGGTAGATTAGCTTTTCCAGCAATAATCTTGGCCTTGGGGTCAATATCTTTTATTTTCCAAACCTGCTGTTTCATTAATTACATTCTCTCAACCGGTGTTATGCCCAAAAGATTAAGCCCGCAGTGAAAAACAATAAGAACTGCTTTTAAAAGATTCAACCGGGCCTGAGTAAGATTTTTGTCCTGATCAATAACCCTTACTTTCTCATAAAACTTATGAAAGGCTGCGGCCAGATTTTTCAGGAATTCAATTATAAAAACAGGCTCAAGAGAAAAATAGGCTTTCTCAAGACAATGGGTAAACTGCAATAATGTCCTGAGCAAAAGCAATTCCTGTTCGTCAGAGAGGAACCGGCTATAATCCTGATCAAATGAACAGTCTTCTGCTTTTTTAAATATGCTTTGAATCCTGGCACAAACATATTGTATATAATATAAAGGATTATCAAAAGAGCTTTCTTTGGCTAAATCAATATCAAACTCTAAATGCGAAGAGTTCTTGCGCATAAGGTAATAAAATCTTACCGCGTCCTTTCCGACGTCCTTAATCAAATCAGAAAGCAACACAAATGTGCCTGCTCTCTTAGACATCTTCTCTTTGCTCTTTAAAGTCACCAGCTGGATAATGATTATTTTTAATATCTGCGGATCAAAGCCTAAAGCCGTAACAGCATTTTTAACCCTCTTAATATAGCCGTGGTGATCAGGCCCCCAAAGGTTTATCAAAAGTTGATATCCTCTTTCGTATTTATTCTTATGGTAAGCTATGTCGCAAGCAAAATAGGTAAGTTCCTGATCTGCCTTTTTGACCACCCTGTCTTTGTCATCACCAAACTTCGTAGCCAAAAACCAGAGGGCATTTTCGCTCTCATAGACCAAATCCTTTGCTTTCAAAAATTCTAAAGTTTTCTCTACCTGGCCTTGCTCTATTAACTTTTTCTGGCTGAACCAGTGCTTAAAAGGCTTTATGCCTAAATCGGAAATATCTTTTTTAATAAGATTTACCATGCTGTCCATGCCGTAATCACCAGGTTGTTCCTTTATCTTTTTGGCTAGGAACTCCCGGGCTATATCTAAAATATAATCTCCCTTGTAGCCGCCTTCAGGGGGATCATATTCAAGTCTGCCGGTTATAGCCTTCAGGGCTGAAGCGATCGATTTAGAAAACAGATCGATCTGGCCTCCGGCATCATTAAGGTAATATTCTCGTTCGACTTTGTCTCCGCAAAATTCCAGAATATTGGCTATCGTATCGCCTACGATAGCCTGACGTCCATGGGCAATCGAAAGAGGGCCGGTAGGATTTGCGCTTAAAAATTCTATTAAAACTTTTCTCCCAAAGTTCTCTCTAAAAAAGTCATCCTTTTTTTTCAAAACCTGGTTTAAAGATTCTATCAGGATGCTTCGGGATAGAAAAATATTGATAAAACCTGGCTTGAGTATTTCTATCTTCTCTAAGTCTTCCGAAAGCACCTTGTTTAAAGAGCTTTTTATCAAACCGGCAAGCTCCAAGGGGTCCTTTTTAAGTTTTGAGGCAAGCTTTAAGGCTGCCATGGACGATAAATCGCCAAATTCCTGCTTTTGAGGAAGCTCCCATAAAGGATGTTCAAGTTCGATATTAAAATCAGCTTTGATAATATCCTCTAAAGATTTAGTAACTTTATCGTAAAAATTTTTCATAATTTATTTTTTACAAATCCCTATTGAGGTTAGTTCAAATCCTTGCGGTTTTTACAACAGTGCTTGTACTTGCCTCGACAACAGGAGGGTGCTTTATGCTCTTGATAGCTATCTGGGGATCTTTTAAGCCGTGACCGGTAAGAGTACAAACTATCACTATTTCTTTTCTTTTATTTTTTAAATTACTGAAAAACCCTTCGCTTTCAAGCATAAACAAACCGGCGATCGATGCAGCAGAAGCTGGTTCCACAAAAACACCTTCTTTCTGACTTAAGAATTTATAAGCCGAAAGTATCTGGGCATCGCTTACGGCCTTGATCAACCCTTTAGACTCATCCCTGGCACTAACAGCCTGTTTCCAACTGGCAGGGTTACCTATTTTAATAGCTGTAGCAATGGTCTTGGGGTTTTTAATGGCATAACCTTTAACTATCGGCGCAGAACCTTTAGCCTGGAAACCAAGCATCTTAGGAAGCTGTTTAATTTTCCTGTGGCAATAATATTCTTTGTAACCTTTCCAGTAAGCGGTAATATTGCCGGCGTTTCCCACCGGCAGGCAATGAAAATCAGGAGCCCGGCCTAAGTAGTCACAGATCTCAAAAGAAGCAGTTTTCTGACCTTCTATACGGAAAGGATTTATAGAATTTACCAGCTTCACCGGGTAATTTTGCGATATTTCAAGAACTATTTTTAAAGCCTGGTCAAAATTACCTCTAATGGCAATAACCCTGGCATTATGGATCAAAGCCTGAGCTAATTTTCCTAAAGCTATTGCCCCCTCGGGGATAACCACCAGGCATTTCAAATTCCCCTTAGCTGAAAAAGCAGCTGCCGAAGCAGAAGTATTACCGGTCGAGGCGCAAATAACAGCCCTGGCTCCTTGTTCTTTGGCCTTGGATATCGCTACAGTCATGCCCCGGTCTTTAAAAGAGCCTGTGGGATTAAGACCTTCGTATTTAAGATATACTTTAAAATTCGAACCAAGGGCTCCTGAAATCTTCGGGGCAAAGATCAAGGGGGTATTTCCTTCATGTAAGCTGACTACCGGAGTTTTGCTGCTTACCGGCAGATATTTTCTGTAGCGCTCTATAACCCCGTTATATCTCTTCATAGCTAGCCCCTTGCTCCTTATTTAAAAATTAAAATATATTCTATGGACTATCGACTACGGACTATGGACTATTACAAATCCTCTATGCGGATTATCTGAGAAGGTCTTTTAATTACTTTTAAACTGTCTATTTTTTTCAGAGCTTTCTCCATATTGTCTTCTTTGACTTTATGCGAAAGCATAACAATCGGAACAAATTTGCCTTCCTTGCGTTCCTTCTGGTTTACTGAAGCTATGCTGATATCATAAGAAGCGAGAATCTTTGAAACTTCAGCCAGAACTCCCGGAGAATCCAAAGCCAGACAGCGTATGTAAAACCGGGTCTCAACATTTTTAAAATCTTTTAATCTTACTTTTTCGGCATTTCTTACAAAACCCTTATTTCCTGAGGCAATACTTACTATATCTGAAATTATCGAAGCTGAAGTAGGTTTTCCCCCTGCTCCTTCTCCGAAGAAAAGAAGCTCGCCAGCCGGCTGAGTATGATAGTAAACAGCATTATAATTTAAAGAGACGTGAGAAAGGGGATGTTCAACAGATACTAAAGTAGGATGCACCCTTAGCTCAAGGGAGCTTTTCCCTTTCTTAGCGATAGCCAGTAATTTTATCCTATACTCAAGTTCCTGGGCATATTGAATATCAAGCAGGGAAATCTTTGATATGCCTTCAGTATGTATTGCTTTTAAATCCGGCCATAAACCATAGTAAAGATAAGTCAAAATACATAATTTATGAAGAGTATCTATTCCTTTTATATCCAAATCTGGTTTTTTTTCTGCCAATCCCCGTTCCTGGACTTCTTTGAGGGCACAGGAAAAATCAATATTTTCCTGGCGCATCTTATACAAAATATAGTTTGTTGTCCCGTTAAGGATACCATAGATTTTTGAGACTTCGCAGCCCACTAACCCCTCAGAAGTGCTCTTTATAAGAGGTATGGCTCCACAGACAGAAGCCTCAAAGCCTACCCGTCTTTTCCTCTTCTGGGCTACAGAAAATATATGTTTTCCGCTTGTAGCGAGCAGAGCTTTATTAGCAGTAACAACGTTCTTTCTCCTGTCCAAGGCTTTAAGGATGATTGTCCTGGCCGGCTCAATACCGCCTATAAGCTCTACGATAATGTCTATCTGGGGATCATCGATTATTTCGTAAGGATCGCAGGTAAAGGGAAGCCTGAATTTATCAGCTATAACCTTTTTTCCTCTGCTGATATCGCATACTTTCTTTATCTTAAGTTCCAGCGAGGAACGCCGGGAGATCAAAGCTGAATATCTATTCAGAGACTCAACTACAGCCTCACCGACATTACCCAGACCAATAATACCTATGTTTTTATTCATTGTCTTTCAGATTTTCTTTGATAAATTCTCCCAATTTTGAAAAAAACTCCCTGTTGACATCAATAAATCTTATCCTTGTCTCATAAATAATATCTCTGACCACTTCTTTAGAGTCAATAACCACACCTGTAATCTCGATCTTCTGGGGGATAAGGGGGAACCTTAAAATCATAGACAATTGAAGCCCCTTCTGAAATTTCTTATTTGTAGTAAGCAGCATCCCGCCCTGGCTTAGATTTTTTGTCTGTGAGAGATCAAAGTCAGGAGACACCTCCTTGATCCTGTAGCTCACTACAAAATTAATGTCTATCCTTCGATGTTCTCTTCTTTCAGGACCATTATATTCTTTCATCACGACCTCCTTTAATGAGCAGACGATTTAGGGAACGAAGTGAACCTAAATCGTAGTCCCTGGCATCGCAGATGTCAAGGACGTCTGTGAATTAAACCCCCACACCAATTTTTAACTGGTTGGAGATCTCAATATGTCTTTATCCAGATTATCAACCTTACACACCTTATAAAATTGGTTTGGGGGTAAATTCGACTATATATTTTCCGCCTGCGGCTTGAAAAAATATAAGTCTCATTTATCGGGAGGGCGGGATTCGAACCCGCGACCCCTTGAACCCCATTCAAGTGCGCTAATCCAGGCTGCGCCACCTCCCGAAGCCAAATGTAAAAATTAAAAACAAGCTATACCTAACCTTATACAATAATGAGCTTTATGAACATAAACAGAGAAAAAATCATACTTCAGAAGGATTGTATCATGGTTTGGGACAGCTATCAAGACAAATATAAATAGAATATCAACTATTGATCATTGATTAACCACGGTATAATAATATCCATCGCCTATTATGAAAAAGTATAAAAAGGCATTGGGCTCAATGCCAAAATATTGTACTCTCCCCTTATACCGCCAATTAGCTTCTACCTTATTATCTAGCAACTTATCAACCTTCTTGGCAATCCTTATGGGTATATTATCAAATTCTAAGTAGACAAAATTACCGCCTATGCCAAAACCAAATACCCCATGATTGACAAAAACATCTCCTCCATAAGGGTTATCTTTACTATTTATAGGTCTGTTAATATATGGACCATCCCAGCCATTAACTACCCCGGGGTCTTGACTAAGCCAGAGCCAATTAAACCTTGGATCTTCAAATGGATATAAACCGGTATCGGAATAAAAATTCTCGCAAGCAACTTTTATCGTATGATAGGTGTTCATAATCATCGACACCCTGGTATCTTCTATGGCTGAATTTATTACCGGAATTATAGCCCCTGTTAATAAAGAAATTATAGCTATAACTAGAATAAGCTCTATCAAGGTAAACGACTTTATGTGATATTTTACAAGCATTTTTATACTCTATAATTAATTTTACCTGATAAAAAAAGCTTGTAAACAAAGATCCGAAGAGGATAGAAAGTTTATTGGGCGGGATTCGTATTCTTTAAGAAATGAGAGATGTTTCTTCTTTTATCAGCATCTCCTTCCAGAAACTCAAGGCCGAGTGAATAACGCTCTGAAGACCTGTTTTTGCTGCACCAGACTACCTTTGCCTTCAAACTAACAAGGTTATCGATCAAATTGACATTTACCTTGATGATATTGTCCCTGGGTATAAACTGATTGCTCAATATCCTGATGCCCACGAGGCTTAAGTCTTTACTGACTGAACAAAAATACCCCCGGCCTATGAGCAAATTACACTCAACAGGAAAAGAAATCTGGGTCCTTTGATAGCGTCTTTTTTCTTCCATTTATAGTATTAATTTAATTCCAGCACAAAGTTCAACAAATCATAGCAGGCTCATATGAAAGCCGTTTATTGAAAGCTATTCCTGATTTCCAGCCGTGCTTTGTCCTTCTACACCAGCATATTTTTCCTTCAACCAGAACTAAGCCTTTTTTTCTGGTATTAAGCGCTAATTTTACCTGGCCGCTGACATGCAAAGGCCTCTCAGTTACAATACCTATTCCTTCAAGGCTTATATCGTGAAATTTGGCTAGATGAGGAGTGGTATTAAGAAGCAGGTATCCGGATGTCAAAAAACATGTTTTTCTTTTGATTAACCTGCGATGGCCAAACTCCTCATTGATCATTGCTCCCCCCTAGAATTTATTATAGGCTGAATTAATTACCAGGAAAAATTAAAAAGAGGCTTAGTTTATTGACTAATCTAATCAATACCAGCCTCTAAACCATAAATATATAACATATTAAAAGGAAATATTCAAGTTAGTTTTGGATTTTTGACAATATCCTTGAAAGCGTTATCTTTTCTATTAGCAGCTTAATGATGTTCTTTGGCAAAGCCTTCTTCAACCACTATTGAATTCATTCTTATCTCTTTAAAAACTCCGAAAAAACGCATTTTTCTGCCGATTTCAAACCGTGAGGCTTGACGACGCAGATATTTGCGCAGTATCAGAACTGTTATGACTGCTTCCGGAGAACTGGCCCGCTCTTCTGTAGATAGATTTATTACTATATTATCATCAACATCACTGGTAATGCTTGTTATATATCCTTTCCCTTCGATCCTTTTGTTTTTATATTTTTCTTCTACCTCAAGAAGCTTTGCCTTTGTGGATTTTTCTCTAATAGCTTTAACAAGCTCAGCAAATGCCTCATCGGTATAACTGGCGAAAGAAATACTGGTTAAAACAAAAATAAGAAGCGTTGAG
>JAFGHG010000005.1 GCA_016939345.1 Candidatus Omnitrophota bacterium | reverse complement strand
CGGCAGGGACTCTTTCTCGGGGCCGGAGCAGCTGATAATAAAAACTAAGAAAAAAATCAGATAAACCCTACTCATAATCCCTCCTTGTTCTATCGCCGACTAATTAAAAACAGAATTAATGCTGTTCTGGTGTTATGCGGAGAAGCAGGCCGAAAATAAACCCTTCCAGTAGTTTTCCAGTCACCGGGTATGCTTTGATCAAGGCTGTCGTTGATTATTTTAGCAGCAGGCTCAGGTATATTGGCTATGCCAATGTCATTTCCTGGAGTCCACATAGACTTGTCTGTAATACCGTCACCGTCAAGGTCCCAATCCCGGCTTAGCCAAGGAAGAATAACTACTTTATCAATGTCCGGAAAAAAGTCATTGGAGAATTCACCAGCCAGATAAGGCCCCTTCCATCCCGGAATACCGGTATCATTAAGAAGATGACAAAAGTTAGGTTCAGCTACGCAATCATAAGTTTGCTGAGCATAGACTCCGGTATCTGAGTTAAAATTAACGCATGCTGTTTTTATTGTTTCGTAATCTTGGAGAATCCTGGCAGCTATTGCCCGTTGCCTTGCTGAATTAATAACCGGGGTTATGGCTGCTGCCAGTAAGGCTACTATAGCGATGACCAAGACTAACTCGATCAGAGTAAATCCATTCTGTTTCATTTAGGTCAAAACCTATTCGCTGATAAGGTAAAAATACATATTTCCTATTCCTCCCCCGGTCGGAAAAAATCTGAGTTTGCCGGTAGTTCGCCAGTCACCTGGAATATAGGTGTCTACTTCGTTATTAATAGCCTGGGCAGTTATTTCAGGAAAAGCTGATATTAACATGGTCGCTCCTCGTTTGCCTGGAATTTTATCTGCGGTACCGTTTCCGTCAAGATCAAAAGGCACCATCATTCCTGCCCAAACCCAGATCACGCCTGTGCCTGGGCTGGCATCTTCAGCAGTAAGCGGGTGGTCAATGTATGGGCCGTCCCAGCCGCTTAAACCAGGATCGGTTGTAAGCCAGCTGAAAGCCGGCACATTTGAATAATCAAAAGGATAGCTTCCGGTGTCAGAGCAGAAATTTATGCTGGCTATTCTTAGTGTGTCTGCTGTTTGGATAATCTTAGCAGCTTGCGCGCGTTGTCTGGCTCCCTGGATCATGGGGATCATTGCTCCGGCATATACTGCGATTATACCCACAACCAGCATTAACTCGATCAGAGTAAAAGCTTTTTTTCTTAAATTAAGCATCATTATAAACAAGCTTAATTTTAATTAATATTTTTTAAAATAAACTTATCGTTCGATTAAATTAAAACTATTCATTTTGGTTCCTAAACCAGTATAAGCTAGATAAGGGTGAATACCTTATTTTCCATGTATTTTCGGTATCGCTTTTGTTTCTTGGTATTAAGAACTTCCGCCTATCAGATAAACAAACAATGCCCCCCTACCAGAAAAAGGCGCTGAAGGTGTAAAACCAACTCTTCCATTTATCCGCCAGTCGCCGGGTGTATTTATATCTATTGAGCGGTCTATTTCCCTGGCTAGATTTTCAGGAATAAGTGCAACTACAAGAGAATTTCCAACACTTGTAACCAGTTTGTCAAAGGTGCCGTCTCCATCAAGATCAAAAGTAGTTACCATTTGGGGGTGAACTATTGCTATTATGGTTAAATTATCTTTATAAAAGTCATACGGATATAATGGTCTGTCTATATATGGACCGTCCCAGTTAGCTATGGCCGTCGGGTTCGCCGATAAAAAATTCAGGTCAGTTCCGTTTTGTGTCTCCATAGCATATAATCCTGTGTCTGAGTGAAACATTACACATGCATTTCGTAAGGTAGCTATCAATTGCACTATCTTTGCAGCCCAGGCCTTTAGCCTTGCTTGCTGAATTATCGGTATAACAGCTCCGGCCAGTATTGCTATGATTCCCACAACAAGTATTAATTCAATTAGGGTAAAGGAATTTCTTTTAATAATTATCATCAATCCTCTACTTCGATTATAAAACCGGCGCTGTGCGCTGTCATATCCGGCGAATACATGGATTGAAGGGTTGCTGCCTGTATTCTGTATATTCCTGGTTTAGTCGGTCTTAAGCGATAGCGAAGTATGTATTCTCCGTGAGGCATCCAGTTGAGAAAGAAGTTTGTAAGAGAATCTCTTGGTTCCTCGTAGAAGCTTAAGGATTCGTATTTCCATCCGCTTAATAGCGTTTCAGCTTCGAAACCTGCTGCTTTGGGGTCTTTTAGGTGCATATATTCAAATTGGCTTCGGGTATTGATCTTAAGCTGGACTTCGATTTGATCACCTACAAACACCTTGTCTTGGGAGTTTAGAGGTTTTAGATGATATGAGCCGTTTTCTCTGACCCGCTTGTAGAATTTTCTGCTTAATTCTAGCATTCCCGGGGTTGAAGCCTCAGGGATTTGATCTGTAGAATAGGTCCAGGTAAGACTGGCAAAAGCAAGGCCTTTGCCTTTCTTTTCTATTGTTACCCTGCTATCAGAGTCTTTTATCTGCTGTCCTTTCTTTTCCCAGCGCAGAGGCTCATCTAACCATTGGTCTGCTTTTACTGTTTTTAAGTAATTAGCATCTGCCCAAGTGATATCAAAAGTGTCATCACTTCCTAGAGCACCTTTTTGGTTAAGATAGTCCAAGAGAGCGTATACAGCAGCAGCCGAGGCTTTAGTTGATTTCCAGACATTACCTTTTCGGTTAAAAAGAAGCCATTGGACCATGCCCTCTATCTTCTGGTCTTCTGGCCTGAGTTCCTGTAAGGTACGCAGGAAAAAAGCATGTTTTTCAACAGTATCAGAATACCAGACCCAGGAATATTTCTCCGGTGTCCAGTAAACGCCGGCTATCGGGTCCTGGCGCCAGCCGTCTAAAGCCATATCAAGCACTTCTTTGGCCCGTTCTTTGTTTCCAAGCTTAAAGTAGGTATAAGATAAATAGGCTTTGCCAAAAGGCGTCAAAACATGCAGGTTTTCTTCAAGAAAGACCACCCAGGCTTTTGCTGCCTTAAATCCGGTTTTGGCCTGAGGAAATTCATCCTGATCAAAGGATGTCACTACATAAGCAGCGTAAGAAACAAGAGATAAGTATCTCTCCTCTGGTTTCAGCAATAGGGGTATCTCTTTATTCACATAGGCAAGGGCTTTATCTATAATATCTTTGGGTACCTCTACTCCATACCTTCTGGCTTCAGAAAAACCAGCCAGTACATATAAAGTAATATAGGGGTCAGCTTCTCCTCCAGGCCACCAGGGAAATGCTCCGTTTGAAAGCTGAGCTGATTTTAGTTTTTCAAAAGTAGTCTCTTTTTGAACCTTTACTATTTCAGGATCGAGCATATCAATTATCGGCCAGGAAACAGGCCTTCCTTCTGATTGCCAGACCCAGGGAGTTTCCATAAGGGTTATAAGTCTTCTTGGGTCATCTTTTTCCCAGGGTGGAGTTACGCTCTCGCGTTTAGGTATTTTAGAAACTGCCTTTTGGATATAAGGGTATTTTTTATAAATCTCATTGACTATGCTTAAGGGTACGAATTTGTTCAAAGTCTGCTCTACACATTCATGGGGATATTCTATAAGAAAAGGTATGGTGTTTATCAGGCTTAAAGTAAGCTGAGGGTTTACTTCAAGGACCATGGATTCATTTACTCTGGTAGGGTCTTTTTTAAGCTCTATTTTTAATTCTTTGCTTTCTGTGCCTGATAAAGAAACAAGTGAAGATTCTACCAGCCTTTCCCTTGAAGGAAGGATCGGCAGTTCTCTTTCTTCTGAGTCATAAAGGTCTTTACTTTGAGCTGAGACTTTGACTTTGTAGCCAGTTATGCCAGACGGGATGCTGATGAGCCAGTGGAAAGCCTGAAGGCTGTGAGGCTGGATTTTGAAATCTTTTTCTGCTTCTTTTAGGTCTATCTTGTCATTAACCAGCTGGCCGTCTTCTTTGACTTCTATTCGTAAACGGCCTGCTATTGTTTTGTCTGCCTCATTATGCACTACCGCGGTTATTGTGCCTTTATCTTTTTCTCTAAAGAATCTGGGTATGTCTGCACGGACCATAAGCTCTTTTTTGGTTACAGCTTCTTTGTCTAATGTAACTTCTTTGACATCTTGGGTAAAAGCAAAAGCTTTAATCCTCCAGCTCGTTAATTGTTCCGGAGTGATAAAATCGAATAAAACTTTGCCATTTTTGTCGGTTGTCAAATGCGGTTTAAAAAATGCAGAGTCAGCAAAGTTTTTTCTCTGGCCTTTTGCTTGGGCTTGGGCATCATTGCCTTGGTCCATAAGAAGTTTTTCTTCAGCTTTATCCTCTTTTATGCTCGTAGATCTATACATTTCAGCTGCAGGCGCAGAACCTGTCATAACCGAGGCTTCATCCAGTACATAAGCTGAATTTCCATTGAATTCATAATCTTTGCGATATTTCCCTTTATACCAGGTAGTCCATGTCCGTATTCCAGGAAGCTGTGGGTCCCTAGGCGGGCTATAGAATGCTTTAAGCATTTTCTCAAGCAATCCCTCAGTTATGGTTAAGTTATACACATAAGGAGAGAAATCAGAATCTATAGCGTTGTTTGAAGTGCTACGCAGGGTGTATAGATTGTCAAGCCAGGCATTGTTGCTGGTTTTATAGTATTCCAGTGACCGGTCATACATGAGCACAAGAGCCTCGGCCTGGGCAGGAACTCCTTTAGTGTCTTTGACCTCTAATCCCCATTCAGCCTTTTCTCCTGGTTTTAATACTTCATCAAAAGGTTCAAGAGCTAGTGTTAGTTTTTTATCTTTAAAAGGTACTGATACTGTGGTCTGGTTGTGGTATACTTTGAAATCTTTAACTCCGAACCAGCGCAGGCTGAATCCTCCTTTCATTTCTTTTGTGACCGGCAATTCCACCATCTGAACCGGATGTTTTTTTTCAGTAAGCCTGCGGCTTATAAGATAATTCCCAGCCCATAATTCAAGGTAATATGTTCCTGAGCCAAAAGCTGAACCTATTAGGAACTCAGCGGTTTCTCCTGGCGTATAATCTTGTTTTCTGGGCAGGATAACTGAGGCAGCATTCAAAGGAACACAGGTGTTTGTATCTTTGGCTACGATAAAGACCTTATCTTGTTTTATTTCTTCATGCCATTGGTCCAGGGTTTCTTGGGTAAGGCGGTAAGCTCCTTGTTTTAGGCGGGGAAGCTCTATCAACGCAAACCCTTCTTTATCATGGGAGGCATTGCCTTTTGAAATTAATTTATCGTTAGGTATATCTTTTAGCTGTATGTCTATTGGTGGCACCCAGCCCCAATAATCAGAGTAGCCATATCCAAGTTCAGTCAGTGTTTTACAGGGGGTATTTTTTAAGCTGTAAAGCTGCCAGCTGCTTTTTCCTTCAGAGGGGGTGTCGTTTACTGTCAGGCGTTTTGATTCGATCAAAGGTTTTTCATCTTCCAGAAAAAATCCTTTTTGCGGCTCGATTGCAAAATAAAGGGCGGCTTTTGAGGCTTTGTAAGATTGTGTTGCTTCAATAGTTCTTCCGCCTGAATCCCGGCTTTCTACCTTAACGTTAAATTGAGATATGTTAGGGATGTTAGAAGCCAGGGTATTTTCGGGAGTTGGAGTAAAGCTTATAACGAATTTGCCCTCGCTGTCAGTTTTGGTCTCACCTACTGCGACTTCCTGGCCCTGGCCAGAATAATAGTTTTGCAGCCAGTAGCGAAAACAATAAGGTATGAAAAGCTGACGGTTTATCTTGTATTTTACCGGTGCATCAGGCACAGGAGAACCAAAATAATATTCTACTTTGCCTTCTATGCTTACCGGCTCATCAAACTTCCAGGCAAGTTTTGCTTCATCAAGCTTGACCTCGAATTCAGGCCTTTTGTATTCTTCTACTGCAAAGTATGAATAGCCGGTATTGCTGAACCTGCTGTCGCTGTATTGTGCCGACAAAGAGTAATTGCCTAAAAGTTTTCCTTTTGGTATATGGAGATTTATGCTGGCACTGGCAAAAGGACTTAAACCTACTTCTTTCTCAAAGAATTCCTTCCCATTAGGGTCATAAGCAGTGAATTTTACTTTTCCCTGGTCTGCTGTTCTAAAACCAGCAGGATCTTTTTTTGTAACAATAACTTTTGCTTGAACTTTATCTCCCGGACGGTAGATAGGCCGGTCAGTTTCAATAAATATAGAAAAGGGATTCTCCGGGTGATAATACAGATAACGTTGGTTCCTCCAATAGGAATATGAGTCTTTATGTTGGGCTAAGGGGTCAAAATAAAAATTATTATTATATGAGTTGGGATTGATATCTACAGGTATAGACAGGTCAAGAATTCCTTGTTTGTCGGTCGATAGTCCTGAAAGTTCCCGGTTAGTTTTATAATTTCTGGCCTCTATGATGTTGAGGCTGGTATTGGAAAGCGGCCTGCCGGACTTAGCATCCAGGGTGTAGAGGCGCATTCCGTAATCTTGGATTGTTGCCGGGCCGCTGTTTTCGATAAAATCATAATAAGAATCCTGAGTTTTAAGTGTCAGCCCCGAAGTTCCTATGAGAATTAAATCAGAGACATTTAAAATGCATGTTTGCATCATAGACTTACCTATACTAAAAGATTCGTCTGCGCTGGCCAGGACCAGGTATATTCCGGGACCTAACTTTGGCGGGCTGATTGTTTTTGTAATGAATTCGTGTCCGCCGTTATCGCCCGTATCACTGCTCCAGCGGTAATCTGATTTATTTTCCGAGGTATATTTTTTCAGCCAGTCAGGATCGCTTGACCTGGAAGCAAAAACCTCTGACCAGCCGCGGAAGTTGGAGTTATTAAAATCATTTAGTTTGTTTTTATATCCGTATGGTTCAAGACGGTATAGCCGGAAATGCACCTTTTTCAGGTTTTTGGTAGTAAGAGTAAAAGAGTCCTTAGCAGGCGGAAGCGAATTTTTTACTGAAAGCTGCAGATGAGGAAGTTCGATGTTTAATCTGAGGCTTTTGGCCTTTTTAGCAAAAAAAGAATTAGAAAATTCTTTCTCAATCCTTTTACAGAGCCTTAAGGCTTCGAGAGGTTTTTTATTGTTATTTAAGATTGAGGCGGCTTCAAAACCCGCTTCAGCTTTAGCTTCATCCTGAGTAAATTCGTCTATCCATTCTATAAGGATATCTTTGGCTTTAAGAGAATACTGGGCGCCAGTGTCTTTAAATTTAAAAAAATTATATCTTGCGGGAAGAAGAAGCCTTTTTATTTTTAGCCTTTCGCAGGCCTGGGCTCTTTTTTCTGATAACTGCCTGCTGGCTTCTTCTAAAAGCTCAGCTGCTATTTTTTGAGGCGGATCTTTTAGATTGACCGGATAGTTATAATTTTTGGTAAGCAGGGGTTCAGCTTTTGGCGGTTCATGATATTTTATAAAATCTGCAGACTCTATGTTTAAAAGGAAACCGCTGTAGCTAAAGACCAGATAGTCATAAAGCGTAGGGTACATATTAAAGTCTACACCGTTAAGATCAAGAAAATATTCCTCGTCTTTCAGGTCAAGGTCAAGCAGTTCGTTTTTTAGATCCAAAAGCTGAGTATAGGCTTTATTTATTTCTGCCCTTATCTCTTGGGGGGCAAGGCTGAAGACCTCTTTGCCTTTTTCGTCAATAACATCCTCTCTTTGATAATTTGCGTATTGAAGATAAAAATTCATTAGCGTCTCAGCTTTTAAGATCAGTATTCTTATTTTGTATTTTTGAATTTCTGGAAGCTGGACATTAATTAATTTTTGACAGGCTTCGCCGTAGCGGTAAAGATAGGATAATGATTCGCAGGACCTGTAAAATGCTTTCCATTTAACATCTGGGTCAGAGCTTTCTTCATGCAATTTTTCATATTCTGCCTGAGCTTGGGCAAATACGCCCTTCTCAAAAAGTTCATCAGCTTTTTTAAGAGCATCTGCCCGGCAGTTAAAGCTAAAAAAAAGAATAAAAAAAAATAAACAAAAAAACGAAAGCATTGTTTTTTTCATCTACCCTCCTTTTTATTTTTATTAACTATTATATCAGAATGAAATCCTATGATAATAACTTTTATACTTTTTGAGGTTATTTCAGGAAGTCCATTATGGAAGGCTTTTTTAGATACTGAGAAATCTTTCGGGCTTTTTCTTTTTGCCCCTGCCTTTCAAAGAGCATCTTAGCTTTCTGAAAATAGGCTTGGGCAAGGTTGAAATCGTTTATCAGATGGTGTGCAATCGCCATCTCAAGAAAGGATTGGGCATCACTAGGATTTTTTTCGATGGCCCTTCTATAATAGGTTATGGCATCAACATAAAGCCCTTGGCGAAAGTATGCTTTGGCGACATTATGGTAAGGCAACTCAGAATCAGGATTTATATCAATAGCTTTTTCATAATACTTCATGCCTTCTTTATAATCACCGAGATTGCAATAGCTGTTTCCTAGATTGATGTATGCATCCAGATTTCTAGGGTCAATAGCCAGGACTTTCTTGAAAAAAGCAATCGCTTCTTTATTTTTATTAAGTTGAGAAAGTATTAAGCCGTGATTATTGGAGACTTCAGGGTCATTGGGCATGAGTTTTATTGCTTTCTGGGAATGCTTTAAGGCAGCTTCCAGGCTTCCTTCTTTACTTAAAACGTGAGCAAGTTTGGCTTCGACCAAGGCATAGCCAGGCTCTTTTTTAATAATTTTTTCAAATTGGTCAGCGGCCTGCTTTAATGATCCTTTTTCTTCATAAGCCAGGCCCAGGTCGAAATAATAATCGATGTTTTCATTTGATAAATTTACAGATTGCCTGTAATAACTTATTGCTTGCTCGAGTTTGCCTTTTTTTTGCTGATTTTTGGCTTTCAGATTTAAAACCATGGCCTTGGCGTCTTTTAGCAGAGAAAACTCTTGCAGGCTTAAAGGTTTGCCGGCATTTGCCAAAGAAAGCAGGTCATCTATTGAGGCAGCAATAGCCATATTGTCTCTGGTTTGAATGGCAATAGCGATTACTTGGCCTTGTTGTGTTATAAAGGGGCTGCCGCTTATTCCATGCTCTATAGGGGCATTGATGATGAAGCGTTTTGTATAGGACAAATCAATAAATTCAATAATATTGCCTTGATAAAAATTTATTAGTTGTCTATCTGCTTCGAATCTGCTATCGCTTAATAAGGAGCTTTTTGGGTTCAAAGGATAACCAATAGCCAGGACGCTGTCGCCTATATTATATTTCCTGGGAGGAGACAGCTTTAGGGGCTCTAAGCCGGGGGCTTCGACTTTGATAATGCAGATATCTTTTTTAATATCATAAGCAGTTATCTCTTTAACCGGTAGTCTTAACTTGTTATCAAGCCATACCTGGGCTTGAGCAAACCCTGCTAATACATGACAGTTTGTGGCTATTAAGCCATTTGAGCTGATTATGAAGCCGCTGCCCAGATTGAGTTTAGGACATAGGCTGATTTTATTCGAACAATCATCATCAAAAGCCAGGACCTTGACTACTGATTTTTTTGCCTTGCCCAGTGCTTTTTGAAAATCCGGATTAAGGTTGGATATCTCATTTTTATTAATATTCTGTATTTCATCAAGATAATATTTAACTTTAGCCCCCTGTATGTCAACTTTTATATAATCGGAAGTAGTCTCGACTATGTCCGCCTCGATGGTTTTGCCAGATTTGAGGCTGATTGTTTCCGCACTAGACATTAAGCAGCCTAAGAAAATAAGGAGTATAGTTAATAAGGAAGTTTTCATTTATGGTTTTACGCTTGTTTTTTAACCGTTATCCTATATTACGATGAATCAGCTGCTTGAGCAATCAGTTTTTCATTCAGATAGATGATGTCTTGCCTTTTGCGGGCAAGGGAAGCTTCTGCTCTTAAGGGCTTGATGTTTCTTAGTCCCTTGGTATACCATATAAAGAATTTACGGAATTTAATTATTGCATTTTTTTCTCCCTGGTGCTCTATCATCAGATCCATATGGGTTTTAATTGCCTGGGATATCTCCTCTATTTTAGGCCTGGCAATAATATCACCTCTATCCAAGAAAGACTCTATTTCTTTGAATATCCAAGGATTACCCAGGCTACCTCTAGCCACTGTAATCGCATCACAGCCTGTTTCTTCAAACATCTTTTTAGCTGTTTGGCCGCCCCATATTTCACCGCTGGCTATTAAGGGTATAGAGATAGATTTTTTTATTTTTTTTATGGATTCGTAATCCAGAGGCAGTTGGTATTTTTGGAAACGGGTCCTGCCGTGGACACATAGAGCAGAGATTCCAGAATCCTCTGCCATCTGGGCGGTTTCGACAGCATCTTTGGGGCTGTCCCAGCCAAGGCGCATCTTTAATGTAACTGGCTTAGACGAGTTCTTTACCATAAGCTTAAGAAGGCTTGATAATTTTTTTGGTTCTTTTAATAAAGCAGCACCTTTGCCGTGATTGGTGACTTTTTTTATCGGGCAGGCAGCATTAAAGTCCAAGATGTCAAATGGGTATTCATCAAGATATTCAAGAGCTTTGAGTATGTATTTAGGGTTTTCGCCTAAAAGCTGTAAACCTAGAGGCCTGTCTTCTTGGTTTGTTTTCATCATTTCCAGCGTCTTTTTGCTTTGATAACTCAAAGACCTTGCGCTTATCATCTCAAGGCAAGCGAATTTGCAGCCAAACCTTCTGTTAAGCAGGCGATAATCAAGTGAACTTATACCAGCTAAAGGCGCTAACAATACTTTTGTTAAAGGCTGTGGCAGGCTGTTATTTTGAATCATTTAAGAGTCAAGCAGGCGAACTTGAAGTTTTTTCAGTATTTTTACTAATTTAGCCAGCGGCAGGCCGACTACGTTATAGTAGCACCCCTCAATACGTTCAATAAACATCGCTCCCGGACCCTGGATATCAAAACTTCCGGCTTTGTCCAGCGGCAGGTATCTGCGGCAATAATCTTCGCTTTCCTTTTTACTGAGCTTGGACATAAATACCTTAGTTTTTTCCGATGCGGTGAAAGTTTTTCCTGAGCGGGCATCTATTACAGCAAGCCCAGAATATACCCAGTGTGGTTTTTTAGAAAGCAGCCTGATAGTTGTTATGGCATCATCCGTATTCTTTGGCTTTCCAATAAGTTTTTTGCCTGTTTGGACAACTGTGTCAGCTGCAATTATAATTGCTGTTTTATTGTTCTTTGCCGCATCCTTTGCTTTGGCCAGGGCGTTTTTTATGACCAGTTTTCTTAAGTTTCTTTTGTAAACATGATCTTCCTTTATATTTGAAGCTGAGACAGTAAATTTAAAACCCAGACCCTTTAACAGTTTTCTCCGGGCTTTGGACCTTGAGGCAAGGATAATT
>JAFGHG010000109.1 GCA_016939345.1 Candidatus Omnitrophota bacterium | reverse complement strand
TGGCTTTAAATAACCCAATTATCTGTGCCTCAGGGACTTTTGGTTATGGAGACGAATTAAAAGGCCTTGTCGACTATCAGCATATAGGGGCCATAACCACAAAAACTATAACCTTGCAGCCCAGAGAGGGCAACCCTCCCCCTAGGATATTTGAAACCGAGTTCGGGGTTTTAAACTCAGTAGGTCTGGAAAACCCCGGCATTAACAACTTTATAAAATACAGGCTCCCGCTTATAAGGAAAGTCCCAGCTAAAAAAATCATAAGCATCGGAGGCTTCTCAAGCGCCGAGTATAAAAAATGCTTAGAAATTCTTGATGAGCAAAAAGGAATAGATGCTTTTGAAATAAACCTTTCCTGTCCCAATTTAAGATTAAAAAAACTTATTTCCCAAGACCCCAAAGCTACTCATGATTTGTCTAAAGAACTTAGAAAACTGACCAATAGGCCACTTTTTATTAAAATTACTCCAGAGGTAAATGATATAGCCGAAATCGCCAGAGCTGTTGAAGATGCAGGCTGTGACGGTGTGTCTTTGGTAAATACCTATTTTTCCCTAGCAATAGACATAGAAGCTAAAAGACCCGTGCTGGGCAATATCTGCGGCGGGTATTCCGGCCCGGCCATCAAGCCTATGAGTCTTTATAGAGTTTATAAGGCCAGAAAAGCAGTAAAAATACCGATTATCGCCGGAGGAGGAATATGCAAGGCGAGCGATGCTGTCGAGTTCATCTTAGCCGGAGCAACAGCAATAAGTCTGGGAACAGCTAACCTTACTGACCCTAACCGCTGCAAAGATATTATCCTAGGCATAAAGGAGTATATGAGAAAGAAGAAAGTCAGCGATATAAATAAACTTACAGGAGGTTTAATTGAGTGATCCCTGGAAAAAATTGATCGTGGCCTTAGATTTGACCAACAGGCAAAAAGCAGAAAAAATTATTAGAAAGCTTTCTAATAAAATCGCAGCCTTTAAAATAGGCCCTATAGCCTATTTTAAATGCGGCCAGAAGCTCTTACAATCAGCCAGTAAAAACAAGGCCAGGGTATTTTTAGATTTTAAGCTCTATGACATCCCCAACACCATGCTGGAGGCTGCCAAGAATTTTATTGACCAGGATATCTGGGCTTTCACTGTCCATGCCAAAGCCGGCAAAGAAGCACTGAGTTTTTTGAAGAAAGGCCTGATTAAGGAGGCCAGGCGTAAAAAAAGGAAGGCGCCTTTGATTATCGGGGTAACCGAACTGACATCTAAAAAAGCCTCAAAACAATCAGTATTAAAATTAGCCAAGACAGCCCGGGATAGCGGGTTAGATGGTGTTGTCTGTAGTGTCTGGGAAGCCAAAGATATAAAGAAGAAGTATAAGCTTTTGACCATCACCCCCGGCATACGCAGTAAAAAAACAGATGATGACCAGAAAAGGGTTGCTACGGTAAGCGAAGCCATCAAGCAGGGCAGTGATTATTTCGTAGTCGGCAGGCCCATTGTCGGCTCAAGAGATTATCTTAAGGCAGCAGAAGAACTCCTTGGTTTTTAAATAACCCAAAAGTAATTAAAAATTGCCTTTTCTTTCAAAAGGTATATAATTAGTAATTCTAAAACCTCAAGAAGGTCGATTAATATGGAAACAAATTTAGAAGGTCTAATTGCAAAAATCAGGAAAGACGGCATTGAGGAAGCTCAAAAGTCAGCGGAAAACATCCTGGAAAAAGCCAAAAAAGAAGCTCAGGATATCATAGAGAAAGCTAAAGTTAATGCCAAGACCATCGATGACAATGCCAAGGCCTCAGCAGAGAGCCTTAAGGCAAACACAGAGAGCGCCCTAAGGCAGGCTGCCAGGGACCTTGTCTTGAGTCTGCGCAAGGAAATCGAGAATATTTTTTATAAGGCCCTCAAGGAGAAAATTCAAAAGGAGCTGGATGCTGATTTTTTAAAAAAGCTGATCTCAAAGCTTGTAGAAGCTTGGTCTAAAGATGGTAATTTGGATATGAAGGTGTTGGTTTCCAAAGAGGACAAGGAAAAACTGGAAAAACTTCTTATTTCAAGCTTAAAAGACCAGGCGAATAAGGGTCTTGAAATAAAAATAAGTAACAATATCGATAAAGGCTTTCGCCTTGGGATAAAAGATGACAGTCTTTATTATGATTTTACCGATCAAAGCATATTAGAACAATTAAAGGTCTTTTTAAATCCCTCCATAATAAAAATTCTGGATAGTGTTGATGAGTAATTACTATTATTTTGTCAGCCAGTTGCCCATGCTTGTCTTTGCTCAAAAACCCCTTATAAATGAAAATGATTTTCTTGCTGAGGCCGGAAAATGGCTTAATAAAAAAGATTTAGAATCATTAAGCCTGGCAAGGCTTGATGAATTTTTTCCGAAAAAAGGCGATAGCCTGCTGCTAAAAAAATACAGGTCTTTTGAAAGCAGTTTACGCTTAAGCCTGGCTTTTATCCGCAACCAGGAGAAAGGCGAGGCTGATTATGAAGTTTTGGGAAAGGTTAAAGAGGCGTGTTCAAAAAACAACCCTCTTTTGATTGAAAATGAACTTCTGGCGATCCGATGGAATTTTCTTGATCAGTGCCTTGAGGACCACTTTTTTGACTTAGAATATGTTATTGTTTACTATCTAAAGTTACAGATCCTGAGTATTCTGTTGTCTTTTGATAAAGAGAAGGGGATCGAGGTCTTTGATTCATTGTCAGAAGTCAGCGGGGAAACTTTAAATTAATTAGATTTATGAGTAAGCGAATTGGTAAAATAACCTCTATTCAGGGGAACATGATAACTGTTGTTTTTTCCGGCAACATTATTCAAAATGAAGTCGGCTATGTTATAAGCAAGGAACATAGGCTTATGGCTGAGGTCATCAGAATAAATTCAAATATTGCCTATATGCAGGTTTTTGAAGACACCAAAGGGGTAAAGGTTGATGATACGGTTGAATTTTCAAATCAAATGCTTTCAGTGCAGCTGGGACCGGGGCTTTTAGGCCAGGTCTTCGACGGACTGCAAAACCCACTGCCGGTATTAGCAAAAAAGCATGGTTTCTTTCTGCCCAAAGGCGCCCAGGAGGGTGCTATCAACATGAAAACAAAGTGGCACTTTAGCCCTTTGCTTGACCCCCAGAATCAGACAGTCAGAAAAGGCATGCCTATGGGTTATGTGCAAGAAGGAATCTTCAAGCACAAGCTCATGGTCCCGTTTACTTTTGACGGAGACTACAACCTAGAAAAAATTGCTGATGAAGGGGATTATCCTGCGGATCAGACCATTGCCTGGTTAAAAAACTCAAGAGGCCAGACATTCGAGCTGAGCATGGTCTTTAGCTGGCCGATAAAGGTGCCAATTCAGATTTATAAACAAAAGTTTTTGCCTCAAGAGCCGCTTACAACTAAAATCAGGCTTATTGACACTTTTTTCCCTGTACAAAAAGGAGGCACTTACTGCATACCCGGACCTTTTGGCGCCGGGAAAACTGTTTTGCAGCAGCTTACCAGCCGCTATGCTGAAGTTGATATAGTTATTATTGCTGCTTGCGGAGAGAGGGCAGGAGAAGTGGTTGAGACCATAAGGAAATTTCCCGAGATCAAAGACCCTAAAACCGGCCGTTCTCTTTTAGAAAGGACTATTATAATTTGTAATACATCCTCTATGCCTGTTGCTGCCAGAGATGCTTCAGTTTATACTGCAGCTACAATCGGCGAATATTACCGGCAGATGGGCCTTGATGTTTTGCTTTTGGCAGACTCCACTTCCCGCTGGGCACAGGCCATGCGCGAAGTCTCCGGAAGGCTGGAAGAGATACCAGGAGAAGAGGCTTATCCTGCCTATCTGGAGTCAAGGATAGCCGAGTTTTACGAACGTTCAGGAGTAATCGAGGCCATTGATGGAGAAAAAGGTTCTTTAACTATTGGCGGCACAGTTAGTCCAGCCGGAGGAAATTTCGACGAGCCGGTCACCCAGTCCACCCTTAAGGTAGTAGGAGCATTTCATGGTCTATCCCGCGACCGGGCTAATGCCCGCAGGTTTCCTTCAATAGACCCGCTTGACAGCTGGTCTCGCTATCAAGGATTTATAGATCAAGAACAGCTAGAACGGGCTAAAAAAGTTTTACATAAGGGCAATGAAGTTAACCAGATGATGAAGGTTGTTGGGGAAGAAGGAACCTCAATGGAGGATTTCGTCGTATATTTAAAGGCAGAGTTTTTAGACAGCGTTTATTTACAGCAGAACGGCTTCGACCCAATAGACGCCTCTACCAGCCTTAAGCGCCAGCAATATGTTTTTAATAAGGTGTGCCGGGTGCTTGATTTTGATTTTTCTTTTGATCAAAAGCCGCATGCCCGTCAATCATTTTACCAGATTCGTCAGATATTTATCGACTGGAACTATAAAGAATTCGAGTCCCAAGAATTTAAAACCCAGGAGAGCCGGATAGATAATTTTTTAAATGAATTTAATAAGCCCGAGCAACTAAAGATCAATAAATGAGAAAAGTTTACAGTAAAATAACTAGTATAGTCGGCAATGTTATTACGGTAAAGGCTTCAGATGTGGCTTATGAGGAGCTTGCAGAAGTCAAGACCTCCTGGGGTACATCCCTGGCTCAGGTGATAAAACTGGAAGGCGATGTTGTTTCTTTGCAGGTTTTTTCAGGCTCTAGAGGTATCTCGACCGATGATGAGGTCAGGTTTTTGGGACAGCCTATGCGCGTTGCTTTTTCCCAGAACCTGCTTGGCAGGATATTTGACGGCAGCGGCCAGCCCAGGGACAAAGGCCCAGCTTTGACCGATAATCTTATTGAGATAACTGGACCAGCCGTAAACCCTTCAAAAAGGATAATACCTGAAAGGATGATCCGCACCAATATACCCATGATCGATGTTTTTAATTCCCTTGTAGTTTCTCAGAAGCTTCCGATTTTTTCTGTTTCCGGTGAGCCCTATAATGAACTTCTGGCGCGGATAGCTTTGCAGGCAGAAGTTGATATGATTGTTTTAGGCGGAGTAGGTCTTAAATATGACCAATACATGTATTTTAAAAATACTTTGGAATCCAGCGGCGCCCTTAACCGTTCTATATTTTTTGTTCATACCGCAGCTGACCCCATAGTCGAAGGACTTATGGTCCCTGATTTGTGTTTGGCTGTGGCTCAGGAATTTGCTTTGGGAGGAAAAGAAGTCCTTGTGCTTTTGACCGACATGACTAATTTTGCCGATGCCCTGAAAGAAATAGCAATTACCATGGAGCAGGTTCCTTCAAACAGGGGTTATCCTGGAGATTTATACAGCCAGCTGGCCCGTAGATACGAGAAAGCGGTTGATTTTGAAGGAGCAGGTTCTATTACTGTTTTGGCTGTGACCACCATGCCCGGAGATGATGTAACTCATCCTGTGCCAGATAATACCGGCTATATAACCGAAGGCCAGTTTTATTTAAGAGCCGGCAGAATTGAACCCTTTGGTTCTCTCAGCAGGCTAAAACAACAAGTCAATGATAAGACCCGCCAGGACCATAGAGCCATTATGGATGGCATGATTCAGCTTTATGCTCAGTATAAGGAGACAGGAGAAAAAAAAGCCATGGGTTTTCGCATGAGCGACTGGGACAGAAAGCTCCTTAAATATGGAGAAATTTTTGAATCAGAGATGATGGATTTATCGGTAAATATTTCTTTAGAGAAAGCTCTTGATAAAGGCTGGAAGATATTGGCAGAATGTTTCCAGCCCCAGGAGACGAGTTTTCGCAGCGAATTAATTGAAAAATTCTGGCCGAAAAGTTTTTAAGTCTTAAAACCCGACTATGGCCAAGACCAGACTTACCAAAAACGAATTAAAGAGCAAGAAAGAAGAGCTTAAGCGCTTTAACCGTTACCTGCCGATGCTGATGCTTAAGAAAAGACAGCTTCAGGCTGAAATCCTGAAAGTCCAGCAGGCTATACAGAACCTTTCTGTTGAAATTGGTCAATTGCGCAACCTAGTTGTAAACTGGGTTGATGTATTCGCTCAAGATATAAATATTTCAGATTTGGTTTCATTGAAAAGAATAAATATCGATGAGGGTAATGTCGCCGGTTTAGACCTGCCGGTTTATAGAAATATTGAGATAGAAGAAAAGCCTTACGATGTCCTCTTTACGCCATTCTGGGTTGACGAGGGCGTTAAGAGTTTGAAAAAGACAATTGAGCTGAAAGCCCAGCTTTTAGTTTTTCACAGGCAGCTTGAAGTCTTAAAAGAAGAGCTGCGAATCACAACCCAAAGGGTTAATCTTTTTGAAAAGATAAAGATTCCGCAAGCTAAAGAAGCCATAAGGGTGATTCAGATATTTTTAGGAGAGCTGCGCACAGCCGAGGTGGTCAGAGGAAAGATCGCTAAGGCCAAAATACAGAGAAAAAAAGAAGCTGTAACGCTTAGTAGTTAAGTCCTAGTTTTTACGAGATACTAAACAAGACTAATTAACAATGATAGTTGAGATGAAAAAGATCACTGTTTTGCTTTCTCCCAAACAGACAGGTTTGGCTTTGGCAAAATTACGTAAAATCGGCATAGTCCACATAAAACACATGACAGAACCGTCAGCTCATCAAATAGCCTCATTAGAGGCTCAGCTTGATAGAGCCCAAAAAGCCATATCTTTGCTTAAAAATACCGAAACAAAGAATGAAGTGCCAAGCCGTGAGGATGTTCATGAAAATATCAAAAAGATAATATGCAATGATCAGCAAAGGCAGAAACTTATAAGCCGCTGCCAGGAACTTGATAAAAAGCTGGAGTGGTTTAAGCTTTGGGGTAATGTTTCTCAATCCTGTATAGATGAGCTGAGGGAAAAGGGTATTTATGTGAAACTTTATGCCTGCAGCAGAGGAGACCTAAGAAATATCAAGAAGAGGGGCGATGTTTATATTATTTACAACAGAGGCAATAATTTCTTTTGCGCCTTGCTCAGCACAGACAAAGACCTTGCACTGCAGTTTCAAGAGATATCGCCTCCTAAAGAAAGCCTTTCCAGTGTAAGAAAAAAGATATTTTCAATATATAAAGAGCTAGGCTCGATTAACGCCACGATGCTTAGGCTTTCTCAATATAAAGAAAGCCTGATAGACTTTAAGCAAGAATTAGAAAAAAGAATAGAATTTTGTCAGGTTCGTTTTGGAATGCTTGAGCAATCGGGAGTCCGCTGCCTTCAGGGTTTTTTCCCCAAGGACCTAGAGAAAACAATAAAAGACACAGCCGATAAAGAAGGGTGGGGGTATTTGATCGAAGAACCCAAACATCTTGATCAGGTGCCGACTTTGATAAGATATCCTCGTTGGGCAAAAATAATCCAGCCTGTCTTTAAGTTTATGGGCGCTGTTCCCGGCTATGCTGAGTTTGATATAAGCTCCTGGTTCCTGGTCTTTTTCAGTATTTTTTTTGCCATGCTGATAGGTGATGGAGGATACGGCTTGATATTTCTTGGGCTGACTTATCTTATTCAGAAAAAGTTTCCGGCAATCCCACGGCTTCCGATATTTCTTTTTTACTGTTTAGGAGCAAGTACTTTACTCTGGGGAGCTGTAACCGGCAATTGGTTCGGCAACGAAAAAATCTTACAAATACCACTTTTTAAGAGCCTGGTAATACCTTCTCTGAACGCTTATGTTGAGAGCAATAATCTTTATTTAATGAAATTATGTTTTCTTCTGGCAGCAACACAGCTTTCAATAGCCCATTCCTGGTTCATTGTCCGCCTAAGTAACAATTTAAAGGCCCTGGCCCATATAGGCTGGGTAAGTATTATCTGGGGTGTTTATTTTTTGGTCTCTTTGCTTGTCTTGGATGAGCCAATGCCCTTTTTTTCCAAATACCTCTTTATCGGCGGAGGAGTTTTAGTTGTATTATTCTCAAATCCTCAAAAAAATATTCTAAAAGGTATAGGCGCAACCTTAGGCAATTTGCCCTTTAAACTCATAAATTCTTTTGCCGATACGCTTTCTTACCTGCGCTTGTTTGCTATAGGTTACGCTTCATTCATGATAGCAGTAAGCTTTAATCAGATAGCCATGCTTGTGGGTTTTTCCAGTGTCTTTAGGACTCTCACAGCAGCCCTGATTTTGCTTGCCGGACACAGCCTGAATATACTTTTAGGCCTTATGTCGGTTTTAGTCCACGGGATACGTCTTAATATGCTGGAATTTTCCGGTCATCTTGATATGGAATGGGCCGGTATTGAATATCAACCCTTCAAGGAATAGGGTAACGGTTAGGGTAACCTGCCTGCCGGCAGGCAGGCGAAGCCCGTATCGTAGTTAGGTAAAGGAAAGGTTTTTATTTTGATTATTTTACGTAACCGAATAACGCAACCGAAAACGGGCATCGTAACCGTTAAACGTATAACGATAAACTAAAAATAGGGAGGTTAATATGATAGAAGGCTTAGGTGACTTTAATTTTTCTTTAGCTTTTTCTGCTATTGGCTCAGCTCTTGGGACAGGTATAGCAGGAATGGCTACTATTGGAGCTTGGAAAAAAGCATTTGCACAGAATAAGGCCGCTCCTTTTGCTTTGATGATATTCGCCGGCGCCCCTATAACCCAGACTTTTTATGGCTGGTTGCTTAGAGATTCTATAAGAAAAGCCGCCTTTACAGCTGATCTGCAGTCATATATATTCCAAATGATAATAGGCTTGATTGCCGGCTCAGCCATAGGCATGAGTGCTTTTATGCAGGGCAAAGCTGCTGCCAGGGCCTCGGATGCTTTGGCCGAAACAGGCAAAGGCTTTGCCAATTATCTTCTGGTTATCGGGATTATCGAATCAGTTGCCCTTTTTGTCTATATTTTTGCAATGATGGCCCTTCCTAAGGCCTGAAAACCCGGATTTTAGCAAATTTTCTGGATAAGACTTGGACTTGATTTTTCTCAAAAATTTGGTATTATTTAGCGATACGCTAAGTTTAGTGATTTTTTTTGGTTTGGGCGATTAGCTCAGCTGGTTTAGAGCGCTTCCCTTACAAGGAAGATGCCACAGGTTCGACTCCTGTATCGCCCACCATATTTTCTTTGAAAGGAGGCTTAAACGCTTGCTCTTGAAAGAGTAAAAAAACATCATTGTTTTAGCAGCTTTGTATACTTAATCATTATGCTGAATTTTTTATCTGTTTCTGACAGAGACCATAATTTAAATATCGGATACGAAACCACTGGCTTTGGCGGTGGACCGTCCCTATACAATCCTCCCTTATCCAGCTCAGAGAGCCGTTTAAATCTTTTAATATCTGGTTTAGGTTTAGGCTTAGATTGTGGTTAGCCGGAAAGGGTTTTTGGCCAAGATTTATGATGATATGGAATTAGATACTTTAAGACATTCATGTTCTCATATTATGGCTTCAGCTGTGCAAAAGCTGTATCCGGGTACAAAGCTGGGCATAGGTCCTTCTATTGAAAACGGTTTTTACTATGACTTTGACCTTAAAGAGCAGCTTACAAACGACAGCCTTGCTCAAATTGAGGAAAAGATGAAAGAGATTATCAAGGCTGACCTTAAATTTGAACGATTAGATCTCAGCAGGCAGGAAGCCATTAAACTTATGAAAGAAAGAGATGAAACCTACAAGGTGGAGCTGCTAAATGATATTAAAGATGACAAAGTGAGTCTTTACAGGCATGGTGATTTTATTGACCTTTGCCGGGGGCCTCATCTTAACTCCACAGGAGAAGTTAAGGCTTTTAAGCTGCTTTCAGTGGCCGGAGCTTACTGGCATGGGATTGAGACCAACCCCATGCTGCAAAGAATTTACGGGACAGCCTTCGGCGACAAAAAAGAATTAAAGGCCCACCTTAACTATCTTGAAGAGGCAAAAAAGCGAGATCACCGAAAGCTTGGTAAAGAGCTTGATCTTTTTTCAATACACGAAGAAGCCGGAGCGGGCTTTATCTATTACCACCCCAAAGGGGCTATAATAAGAAATATTATCGAGGAATTCCTGCGTAAAGAAAACTTAAGACGCGGCTATCAGCTTGTCTATATACCCCATATCGCAAAAATAGACCTTTTTGACACATCAGGCCACACCAGTTATTACCGCGAAAACATGTATTTTATGAAGATTGACGATCAGGATTATGTAATAAAACCGATGAATTGTCCTGGTCATATATTGATATTCAAAAGAAAGCTTACCAGCTATCGTGATCTGCCGATACGTTTTTTTGAGCTTGGTACAGTTTACCGTTACGAAAAATCAGGAGTGCTTCACGGCACTCTCAGGGTTAGAGGCTTTACCCAGGACGATGCCCATATTTTTTGTCAGTTTGAGCAGCTAAAGTCTGAGATACTTGATGTTCTGGATTTTATTGATTATGTGATGAAGGTCTTTGGTTTTGAGTATGAAGTCAATCTTTCTACCCGTCCGGCCAAGTATGCCGGCGAAGCTGCTAATTGGGATAAGGCCGAGGAAATACTGCAGCAGGCGCTAAAAGAAAAAAACATATCTTTTGAGATCGATCCCGGAGCAGGAGTTTTTTATGGACCAAAAATAGATATAAAACTGAAAGACGCCCTGGGCCGTTACTGGCAGGGCCCAACTGTCCAGGTAGACTTTAATTTGCCCGAACGTTTTGATATCAGCTATACAGATGCCGACGGGACTAAAAAAAGGCCGGTCATGGTACACAGGGCTATTCTAGGAAGTATCGAAAGGTTTTTCGGAGCTTTGATCGAGAATTACGCTGGAGCATTTCCTCTCTGGCTTGCCCCGGTCCAGATTGAAGTTATAAGCATTACTAAAGAAAACAAGGACTATGCCGCCAAGGTAAAAGATGTTTTGGAAAAAGAAGGATTCAGAACAGAGCTGGATGCAAGAGACGAAACCCTGCAGCGTAAGATAAGGGAAAAAGAGCTGCAAAAAATTCCTTATATGGCCATAGTGGGCAAAAACGAAGAAGAAGCCTCAAAAGTCTCTCTGCGCAAGAGAGGAATGAAGAATTTAGGCCTTTTGAGCCTTGAGGAATTAGTGGATACACTAAAGAAAGAAGCGAAGGTATAATATTTAACAAGATATCAGAGCCTGAATATTATTAGGCAGCTGATATCAAAAAGGAGGCGAATCTAGGTGAAATATGTCAGAGTAAATGAAAGGATTTTTGCTAAGACAGTGCGTGTCGTCGGCCCTGAAGGGGAGCAGTTGGGAGTTTTCCCCCGGGAAATCGCGCTAAAAAAAGCAGAGGAATATGACCTTGATTTGGTTGAGGTCGCTCCTCAGGCTAATCCTTCAGTATGCAGAATAATAGACTTTTCAAAATATAAATATGAGCAGGAGAAGAGAGAGAAAGAGATAAAAAAACACCAGAAGCAGGCCCAGCTTAAAGAGGTCAGGATGAGGCCTAACATAGACAACCATGATTATGAGGTAAAGCTTAAACACATAAAAGAGTTTCTGGAAAAAAAGCATAAAGTCAGGATACGTATGTGGTATCGGGGAAGAGAGATAGCTCACAAGGACATAGGAAATAAAATTATAGACAAGCTCCTCAAAGACATCGAGAATGTAGGCAGAGTGGACAGAGAGCCCCATATGCTCGGCAAGACACTGGTTTTAGTCTTAAGCCCTAAATAGGTATAATAGATATAAGTTTAAGCAAAGGAGAAAGCATGCCGAAACTGAAAACAAGAAAATCAATAGCTAAAAGAGTAAAAGTTACAAAGAAGAAAAAAGCTCTTCGTTCAAAAGCCGGCCGCAGGCACCTCTTAAGTTCTAAGACCCAGAAAAGAAAACGAAAGCTTAGAAAAAGAAATGTAGTAACAGAAGCCGACAGGAAACTGATTCGCAGAGCTTTACCTTATTCATATTAAGCATAACAGGAGAAAAACAATGAAAACAAGCCATTCAGTAGCATCTCGTAAAAGAAGAAAAAAGGTAATGAAGGCCGCCAGGGGGTACTGGGGAGACCGCTCAAGGAGATACCGCCGGGCTTTAGAGACATTACGCCGGGCGGGAAATTATGCCTACCGGGACCGCAGAACTAAAAAGCGCATATTTAAATCTTTGTGGATAACCCGCATAAATGCTGCGCTAAACGAAAGAGGAACTGTTTACAAAGATTTTATCCACCAGTTAAAGAAAAAAGAAGTGATGCTGTCCAGGGATATCCTGGCTAAAATAGCTTCGGAATATCCTGAAGTTTTTGATAAAATAGTAGAAGCAGTCAAATAGAATTATGAAGTATATTCTGATTATTGGTTGCGGCAAAAGCGGCAAGGGTCTTGCTCTGGATCTTTCCAGAAGCGAGAATGTTGTGGTGGTTGATAAGAGCTTGAGAAGCCTAGATACCCTTGGTGATGATTTTAACGGAAAAAAAATCTGGGCCGATGCCATGGACACAACCACTCTTGAAAAAGCAGGGGTTAAGGAGGCTGACATAGTATTTTTACTTACCGGCAACGATAATCTTAATCTAGTAGTGAGCAAGGTAGTAAGGAGAAAGTACGGGGTTAGACAGGTAATATTACAGGTCAACGATTCGACCAAAGAGAAGATATTTCAAGAGGAAGGCCTGGAAATAATAAACCGCACAAGCCTTATGGTAGAGGTCTTGCGAGGTTTTATTTCTTAAGGCATAGCAACTAAAAAATTATGTATATAGTAATAGCCGGCGCAGGAAGACTGGGATTGGTTTTAGCTAAAAAACTAAATGAGGATAATCACAGGATCTGCCTTATCGATAAAAACGAGAGCCTCTGCAATAAATTAGCCGGTGAGCTCAAAGGGGTCATGATAATAGCCGGTGATGCTACTTACCCGGAGATTTTACGTGAAGCCAAACTTGAAAAAGCAGATGTTTGTGTGAGTGCAGCCGCTACCGACGAGGATAATATTATTATCTGCCACCTGGCCAAAGAATTATTCGGGATAAAGAGAACAGTGGCCAGAGTAAATGATCCCAAGCATATACCTTTATATAAGTATATGGAGGTTGATAATCCTGTTGACTCTACCTCTATCATCGCCAGGATAGTAGAAGAAGAAGCCTCATTCACCGATGTTATGAGCCTTCTTAGTATCAAAAAGGGGCGTTTATCTATAGTAAGAGTAGACATACCTGAAGAGTCTCCTGTTGCCAATAAGTCTTTGAAAGACATCAAGCTTCCGCCTAATTCGGTTCTGGTTTCGATTATCCGCGGACCAGACATTATTATTCCTTATGGATCTACCGAGATCTTACCAGGTGATGAGATAATTGCCGCCACCTTGATCGACGTGGAAAAAGATCTGATCAAAGCTCTCATCGGCAAAATATAATATAGATAAAGTCCCTTAATGAGAATAAGATGAAAGTAGTTCTAGGAATAGTGACTGAAATAATCTTTTGCCTTTTTGTTATCGGGCTTGGATACCTTCTTTCCCTAATCTTTTAATATCTAAAATAATGATTATCTCTCCTGATAAAAAGGACTTTTCTGTTATCTTGAATATGCTGGGTAAGCTTATTCTGGGTTTAAGTTTTTTTATGCTTATCCCTCTTATCGTAGCCTTGTTTAAAAACGAATCTTCGCCTTTCTATGATTTTCTCATCGGTTTTTCTATAAGCGCTTTTATCGGCTTTGGCCTTACAGCTTTTTTCCCCATAAAAAAAGAAATCGGCTGGGTACATGCTTTTTTTACTGTAAGTATCGGTTGGCTTGCCTTCTCGCTGCTTGGGGCAGTACCTCTATATCTTTCTTCACATTTTCGCTCTTTTATAGATGCCTGGTTTGAGGCAATGAGCGGTTTTGCCACTACCGGCCTGGTACTGGTTCAGGACCTTGACCACTTATCTTACGCTCATAATATGTGGCGCCACCTTACCATGTTTATCGGCGGCCAGGGTATTATTTTGGCCAGCCTCTCAATTTTAACCAGAGCCCGTTCGGTGGCTTTAGGCTTTTATGTAGGTGAAGCCCGGCAGGAGAAAATCCTGCCTAATGTTATCGGTACAGCCCGTTTTATCTGGAAGGTGAGTTTTATCTATATGATTCTGGGCTTGATTACCTTTTTCATAATTTTGTATAGACAGGGTTTAAAGATAGACACCTCACTATTTCATTCTCTCTGGCTGTTTTTTGCCGCCTTTGATACAGGAGGTTTCGCCCCTCAGGCTCAGAATATAGCTTTTTATCACAGTTTTCCTTTAGAAATAGCCACAATGATATTTATGATTTTTGGGGCAATAAATTTTAACCTCCACTTTTGGCTCTGGCATAAAAATAAAAAAGAAATCTTTAGGAATTTTGAGATCAGAACATTTGTTTTCAGTATTATTTTTCTGACCATTTTTCTTTATATTTCTTTTAAGCATAATTTTTCAAGCCTTGCAGCCTTCAGGCAGGGATTTTATCAGCTGATTTCTGCTCACAGCGGATGCGGCTTCAGCAATTTGGCCGATGCCGGCTTAAACCGTTTCAGCTCGCTAGGTCTAATCATGGTCATTTTTGCCATGATGATCGGCGGAGGCGTATGCTCGACCACCGGAGGAATCAAGCTGATGCGCTTAGGCATAATCTTCAAAACTATGTTTATAGAGGTCAAGCGCTGGATGATGCCTTTCAAGGCAGTTTATAAGGACAGGCTGCACCATCTGCAGGAATTGATTCTCTCTGATAAACGAATAAAAGAGGCTTACGTATTTTTCTTTTTTTTCATCTTTACTTATATAGCCGGGGCAATAGTAGGCATTGTCCTGGGTTATCCGCCCTTGCATTCTTTGTTTGAGTCTGTTTCAGCTACTGCCAATGTGGGTTTATCAGCAGGCATAACAAATGTCGATATGCCTTTGCTTCTTAAGCTGGTATACATATTTCAGATGTGGGCAGGAAGACTTGAGTTTATATCGATTTTTGTTTCCCTGGGTTTTGTTATCTCTTTATTTAGGAAATGATGAAGATTTTCAAATTGATTTTTTATCTGGGAATTGTTTTTTTGAGCTTTAATGCACAGGCTCAAAGTGTTTCGCTATCGGAGTTGTTTTCCCGGGTAGGCGATTTTGATGCTAAAGAAATAGAAGTTTATGGTGAAGTTATTGGCTCGCCTCTAAAATCCGATAAAGGGATATGGATAAACATCTCTTCCGGAAACAACCATCTGGGGGTGTTTTTAATCGATGAGAAGAAAATCAAAGATATAACCCACTGGGGAGGCTATGGGCAAAAAGGAGATTTTATCAAAGTAAAAGGAACCTTTAACGCTAATTGCCCCCTGCACCAGACAAGCGATTTACATTTGAATCAGTTAGAGATTATAAGCAGCGGAGTCAAAACATACGATTTGGTCTCCGACCTTAAAAGAAACCTGGCCATATTTCTTCTTTTGATTTGCTTGACAATGTCCCTGATATATTTTATAAAAGAACGGCACAGGTCTAAAAAATAGTTTTTGTTATTTTTTTAATATGCAAGAGCAACTAAAGAAGTTAGAAGAGGAATTTAATCAAGACTGCTGCAGCATTTCTTCGGAAGAAGACATCCAGGAGCTTAAGGTAAAATATTTAGGCAGGAAGTCTCTTTTAAGCAGCCTTTTTTCCCAGATACCTAATTTAAGCAATGAAGAAAAAGGTCTCTGGGGCATGAACCTCAATAAATTTAAGCTGCGGATTGCTTCGATAATAGAGGAAAAAGCCAGAAAGTTAAAGGCTAAAGATTCCGATTTCGATCTAACCTTTCCTTCGGCAAAGGTCGATACAGGCTCTGTTCATGTCCTTTCATCGGTTAACCAGGCTATATGTTCGATATTTGAGGGCTTGGGTTTTGTAACTCTTGAGGGTAAAGAAATAGAGGATGAATGGCATAATTTTACTGCTTTGAATTTTCCCGATGACCACCCTTCACGTGATTCTTTCGACACCTTTTATCTTGATATCCAGCAGGATAAAGATAAAGGCAAGAGCCTGCTGCGCTGCCACACTTCTCCTTCTCAGATAAGGATCATGCAGCAGTATAAGCCTCCGATGGCAGTTATATCGCCGGGAAGAGTCTACAGGCCCGATGAGGTAGATGCGACCCATTCTTTTATGTTTCATCAGATCGAAGGCTTTGCTGTAAGCCAAAACATAAGCTTTGCTGATCTAAAGGGAGTTTTATTAAGATTTGCCCAGGAGTTTTTTTCTCCTGATGTTAATTTGCGCTTTCGGCCTCATTTTTTTCCTTTTACAGAGCCATCTGCCGAAGTCGATTTATCCTGTATAATCTGCGGGCAGAAAAAGGAAAAAGAAAAAAAATGCAGTATTTGTAAAGATAAAGGCTGGCTGGAAATACTGGGCTGCGGAATGATACACCCAAATGTCCTGTCGGCCTGCGGCATCGACCCTAAAAAATACAAAGGTTTTGCTTTTGGTATGGGGGTTGAGCGCATAGCCATGCTTAAATACCGGATTAATGATATAAGGTTGTTTTACGAAAACGACGTGCGTTTTTTAAATCAATTCTGATTATGTTGGGCGCTAAGGAAAAAATTATTTTTTAACAGCTATTAACAATCGGCTAAAAAAATGAGATTCGGCCTAAATTTTCTGAAAGAGTTCCTGCAATTGGAATGTACAGCCAGCGAGCTGGCCAGGGCTCTTACCATTGCCGGTATGGAAGTGGAGGGACTGGAAAAAGTGCCCGGCGACTGGATATTTGATATCGAGGTTACAACCAACAGGTATGATTGGCTCTCTATTGTTGGCATAGCCCGAGAGGCCTCGGCGGTTACTGGTTCAAAATTGACCATTAAACTGCCAGAGGAAAGAAAAAAAATCTTCCTTAAACAGAAGAAGATCATAATCCAGGACAAGTCAGATTGCCCTTATTATACAGGAAGGTTGATTGAAGGGGTCAGCATAGGTGAGCCGTCTCAAGAGATAAAAGATAAAATCCTAAACTGCCGGATAAATTCAATCAATGACGCAGTTGATATTACTAATTATTGCATGCTTAAATGGGGAAACCCTCTGCATGTTTTTGACAACGACAAGGTTAAGGGCAATATATATATACGCAGGGCCATAAGGGGAGAAAAGTTTTTAGGCCTTGACGATAAAGAGAGAATTCTTGATGAGAAAAACCTGGTCATAGCTGACGAGGAAAAAGTCATTGCTTTAGCCGGTATAATGGGCGCAAAAAACACCGAAGTAGATCAAAACACAAAAAGCATTTTTCTTGAAGCCGCTGTATTTTCTCCCCTTGCAGTCAGAGCCTCAAGGCGTTCTGCCGGACTTGATACAGAATCTTCTTACCGTTTTGAGAGGAGAGTCAGCCCAAGAAATCTTGAGTTTGCCTCCTTGGAGGCAGCAGATCTGATAGTCAAAAAGGCCGGGGGTGTTTATAAAGGCATGGCCAGTGCAGGAAGCGCTCCCTATAACAGGTCTATATCTATACCTCTAAACATTAATGAGCTTAATGATTATCTGGGTTCGCAGATACCTGCAGCCAGGATAAAAAAAATAATAACTTCTCTTGGCTGTCAAGTCAAAGAAGGCAAAGCCGGCAATCTTATAGTCAAAACCCCCTTAGAGCGTTTTGACCTTGAAATAAAGGAAGACATTTATGAAGAGGTAGCCCGTATCTATGGTTTCGATAATATAAAAGCAAAAATACCTTGTCTGGCCGGTTATTTTGAAGCTGATTTATTAAAAGACAAACGCAGAAGCCTTTATTGCTTAAAAGACCAGATGCGGCGATTTTTTTCCCTTTATAACTTTAAAGAAATTATAACTTACAGCATGCAAAGCAAGGAAGAACTGGAAAAACTCAAAGAAAAAGATATTATCTCTATAGTAAACCCTTTACGAAGCCAGGAAAACGCTTTAAGGGCTTCTTTGCTTTCAGGTATGCTTCAATGCCAGCGGTATAATTTAAACCGCAATAAAGAGACATTTCCTTTCTTTGAGCTGGCTGATATTTACAGGCGTAAAGCAAGGGGATACATCGAAGAGACGGTATTATCTTTGGGCCTGGCCGGAGACATAGCTGATTTCTTATTTTTAAAAAGAGCTGTTGAAGCATCACTGAAGGAATTTGGCATAAACGACTATAAAATCCAACAGCAAGAAGCAGAAGCCTTAAACCCGGGCTTGGTTATTTCTGCTCAAGACTTCAGCTTAGGATTTTTAGGAAGAGTCAATAAAGATATCTGCAACAGCTTTGATATCAAGCAGGACTTTTTCTTTGCCCAGCTGAATTTAGAAGCCTACATTAAATTAAGAGCCGATAAAAACTATGCTGCTTTCAGCCCGTATCCGGAGATATCCCGTGATATAAGCATAATCATCGGCAGGCAGATAAAATTTAAAGACATCGAAAAGATAATAAGGCAAAAGGGCAGCTACTTAACCGACCTGCAGGTAGTAGATTTCTATAAAGGTAAGGACATTGCTCAAGGTTGCCAAGCTTTTACTTTAAGGCTCTTTTACCAGTCCCAGGATAAGACTCTTAACTCAGAAGAGGTTGACAGCTGTCATAATGGAATCAGGCTGGCTTTAAGCCAGTTACAAGGTGTAAGTCTGCGGTAGATCTTTTTGGACAATATTTCATAACTTCCATATTTCAATAGCCTTAGAATAACTAAAAGCGTTTACATTCACGAGGCGAGTTTCCTTGAAGGCTGAAGCGCAAAATGGTATACTTTAATACAAAAAAGACCCTGCCTGTTGCGTTAACAGGTATAAGCGCTACAGCCAAATAAAAATCTAGGGAATCAAATTTTCTTATCAGGCATTGTTTGATAAGATGAGATGCCCACCTAAATCAGTCAAGACTGATAGCGATAATACTGTGACGGACTTATGGCGGGGTTTTTTATTTGCTGAAAGTTCTATTGTCTAGACCAAACTAGTATATGCTAAAAAACTTACTTTTAAAAGACCTATGGTAGGGTCTTTTTTTAGCATACAGGCCTATTGTCTAAACCAAACTCGGTTTTGCTAATCACATAAAATAAACTTTCAAAAATGCCCGACACTAATATTCCTTTAGCTGTCCGTATGCGGCCACAGACCCTTGATGAAATGGTCGGCCAGGAGCATGTCCTCGGCCGGGGAAAGATATTGGAAAGAGCAATTAGAAGCAAAAGATTAGCTTCGGTAGTTCTCTCCGGTCCAGCCGGATGCGGAAAAACAACAATCGGTTTTATTATTGCCAAAGAACTAGACACCGACTTCGAATATCTTAACGCCGCTTTTTCATCGGTTTCCCAGGTGAAAAAAATAATTGAGGACGCGAGAAAAAAATTACAAAAATATAAGAGAAAAACCACTCTTTTTATTGACGAGATCCACCGATTCAATAAACTGCAGCAGGAATCCCTTGTTCCTGATACTGAATCCGCAAATATCGTCCTGGTAGGGGCTACTATTTATAATCCCTATTATTACCTTATTCCTTCTTTGATCTCACGCTCGATAATCGCCAAGTTTAATCCCTTGAGCAAAGACCAGATAATCGAGATCCTGAAAAAGGCAGTTTGCGACAAGGAAAAGGGATTGGCAGATTATTATATACAGCTAACAAACAAAGCCATTGAATATATTGCTATTTGTTCAAATGGAGACGCTCGAAGCGCCCTGACTGCTTTAGAAATAGGAGCTTTGACAGTAGAGGGCAGCAAACAGGAGCAAAGGGTCTTTGATTTAGAAACAGCAAAAGAATGCATACAGAAAAAAACTTTTTACGATAAAAAAGACGACTACCATTATGATTCTATATCAGCTTTCATAAAATCCATGAGAGGAAGCGATGTCGACAGCGCACTTTACTGGCTGGCAAAAATGCTAAAATCAGGCGAAGACCCGCGTTTTATAGCCAGACGCATGACAATTCTAGCTTCTGAAGATATAGGCAATGCCAATCCTTTTGCCTTGGTTCTTGCCACCAGCTGTTTTAAGGCTGTTGAGTTTGTGGGCATGCCAGAGGCTCAGTTGATCCTGGCCCAGACAGTTATTTATCTGGCGGCTTCAGCCAAGTCAAACTCTGCCTATCTGGCCATAGAAAATGCATCTAAAGACCTCGAGCAGGAAGCTACAAAAGAAGTCCCCAAACACATAAAAACTCATTCTAAAGATTATAAATATCCTCATAGTTTTGGTGGTTATGTAGACCAGGATTACGGGGCCAATAAGCAATATTATTTTCCGAAATCCATTGGAGAAGAGAAGAAAATAAAATCCTTCCTCGAACAATTAAAGAATGTGTAGGGCCAGGGTGGCCCTGACCGTATAATATTATCGGGCGCCGAAACCGCGCCCCTAGAATACTCATTGTCCCTTGTCTTTTCTGGCAGTTATGATAAATTAGAATTACGCTATGATTAAAGAGATAGCAACCCCAAAACTCAAAACCCCGGTTTTTATAGCTGCCTGGCCAGGCATGGGCGAGGTGGCCTATCGCAGCGCCATGTTTCTTAAGGAAGTTTTGGGCTTTAAGATGTTTGCCAAGCTTGAGGCTCAGGATTTTTTTAAGCCGGCAGCAGTTTTCGTTGAAAAGGGCCTGATCAACAGCCCCAAGATACCAGCCGGTTTTTTTTATTACTATAAAGCCAAGAACGGTCCTGATATCATAATTTTTCTCGGCGAAGCCCAGCCTCCTTTGGAATATGCCGAAAGCCTTTCCGCGGCCATTATAGATTTTATAAAACAGTATAATGTAAAATTTGTTTTTACCTTTGCTGCAAAACCTGAGCCGATAGACCATAAAGGAAAATCCCGTGTCTGGATTGCTTCGACCCATAACGATATTCTTCATGATTTTAGTAAGTTAGGAGTCAAGACCTTGAACGAAGGCCAAATAAGCGGGCTAAACGGCATAATCCTTGGTGTAGCTAAACAAAAGAACCTGCGCGGAGCCTGCCTCCTGGGCGAAATACCTTTTTATACTGTTCAGATCGAAAACCCCAAGGCAATAGCCAAGATACTCGAGGCAGTATCAGGTTATTTAAAGCTTGATTTAAATCTGTCTTCGCTTGCTGAGAGAAGTAAGTTTATAGAAGAAGAAATAGATAAGCTGATAACTTACCTAAAAGGAGAAGCTTCTCCTCAAGGCGACTCGCCATTGAACGAAGACGATGTGGAAAAGTTAAAAAAAGATCTTGCTGCTTACACAAAATTACCTCAGTCAGCCCGGGAAAACATAGAGTCTCTTTTTAAAGAAGCTGTTCACGATATTACTTTAGCCAATCAGCTTAAGACCGAATTGGATAAATGGAATGTCTATAAAGAATATGAGGACAGGTTCCTGGATTTGTTCAAGAAAAGAGGCGATAATATTCAATAAGGACTACTCTTCATAATTTTCCCGGTTTAATTCAAACCAACCTTTATAAATGAGAGGATTCACTGCAGAACAGTTAAGAGGGCTTGATGAGTCAGCCAAGAGCCTTGGTTTGGGAGAGAGGCTTCTCATAGAAAATGCATCAAGCAACCTTTTTTCTGTAATCCATAATCTGGATTTAGGCAAAAGAGTCCTGGTTGTATCGGGCAAAGGAAACAACGGAGCCGATGTCCTAAGCTGTGCCCGTAAGCTTTTTTGCCGCGGGTATAAAGTCCAGGTAGCTGTGATTTGCGATAAAGCTCTGGGGAAGGAAGCTGATTTTCAGCTGAGAATCTTAAAAGTCCTGGGAATACCGACATTCAGCATAAAAGACAACAATCTTGATGCTTTTAAAAAGCTTTTTAAAGGTAAAGATTTTATTCTTGAAGGCATATTGGGAACAGGAGTCAAGGGCCAGGTAAGCGGGCTCATAAAAAAGATAATCAAGACGATAAATCAAAAGAAAAAGACAGTAATTTCCTGCGATATCCCTTCGGGCCTTTGTCCTGACAAGGGCATAATTTTAGGCCAGGCGGTGAATGCAGATTATACCGTAACCTTTATCGCCGCAAAAAAAGGTTTTTTCATAAACCATGGGCCAAAGATTTGCGGTAAGATCATAGTGGTTGATATAGGCGTTTCTTTAGAGGTTCTGGGCAGGAGGAGAAAAAAATGAAAATAAGCTGGCTTGGGCACTCATGTTTTTTATTAGAAAGCGTAAAGGGGACTAAAATAATCACTGATCCTTATGAGCCAGGGGGTTATTCAGGAGCAATAGGGTATGGTCCCATAAACATCGAGCCTGATATCGTTACTGTTTCTCATCAGCATTCAGACCATAATTTTACCAGGGGTTTTAAAAGAGCAAAAATAATCGATAAGCCGAGAGCTGAGAGATATAAAGATGTAAGCATAGAGGCTGTAGAATCTTTTCATGACGATATGAAAGGAAGGGACAGAGGAAATAATATTATTTTCATTTTTGAGCTGGAAGGCTTAAGACTGGCGCATTTTGGCGATCTGGGCACAAGAGAGCTTGATTTTCAAAATTTAAAGAATCTAGATATTATTATGATACCTGTAGGAGGCACCTTTACTCTCGGCCCTAAAGAAGCCCAGGAAGTAGTTGGCAGATTAAAGCCGAAAATCACCATACCCATGCACTTTAAGACAGAAAAGCTGGGATTTAATATTGAGGGCAAGGAAAGTTTTCTTCGGGGGAAAGATTTTCATAAGAAAGACTTTTTAGAAGTGAATACCGGTAATATTAAAGACTATAAACCAATAGTAGTTTTAAATCACCAGCGCTGACTTTTCTATAAACTAATACAGCCATAATCTTTAGGGTAAATAACCCTGGTGCCGAGTTTTGACAGCTCTCTTTTTATTCTTGCCATTTCACCTTTTTCTAAAAGCAAAAAGTGTACGGGGACCAAGAAGATATTTTTATTTTTTTCTAAAAATCCAGCAAGATCATTTGAGTTAGTGTGAAGCTTAAAAAGAGAAGGGTGTTTTTTGAAATAAACACTCGAAGCTGTGCAGTCATGGATAAGCAGGTTAAGCTTCTTGATTTTATTGAGCATAGCAGGATAAAAGGCTGTGTCTGAGGAATAAAACATTTTCTTTTCAGAAAGAGTGAATTTTATTCCAAAAGAACCTTTGGCGTGTTTATTCTTTAAAGCCTCAAGCCTTAAGCCGTTATTATCGAAGAAACAGGGCTTCTCTAGAACATCAATAAATTCCATCTTTGGATAATGCTTTTTATTTAATTCAAAAAGCCTTAATAGCCGCTTGATAAGGTTTATGACTGTAATATTGGAAAAAACTGTGACCGGTTTATTATTGATATGGCCTTGGGCATGAATAAAGGAGATTATTCCGTAAATGTGATCAGGATGATGATGGGTGATTATCAGTTTATTTACTTTTTTATAATCCAGGCCGGTTTTTAGAAGTTTTTGGCAAACAGAACCTGGGCAGTCTATAAGGAAAGTCTCTTTTTTGTGCTGGAAGATAAAAGAGGTGTTGTCGCGCTGGGCAGTGGGAATGCTCGATGCAGTGCCAAGAAATGTGATTTTCGCCATAATAATAGAGGGGTTAGGGTATGGGGATTAGGGTTTAGGGATGAGGTATAAGGGGCATATTTTCTTAACCCCAAACCCTGACCCCTAAACCCCGATAATAAATTTTATAGGAAACAATGCGCGGGGCGGGATTTGAACCCGCACAGCATCTCTACCACTAGCCCCTCAAGCTAGCGCGTCTGCCAATTCCGCCACCCGCGCAGTTTTTGAAATGTGATTATACCAAATAATTAATCGTCTAGAAACTAATTTTTTAGAAGCCACATTTCAAAAAAAAATCCAAATTTCAAGCACCAAATTACAAATAAGCATTAATAACCAAAATTTCAATGGCCTAAACCAGGTCATTTTTTTGATAATTTGGGGATTGGAATTTGGAATTTATTTGGTATTTGTAAAGCAGAGACTTGTTGTTGTCAGCTTATGCGTTTATCAAAGATATATTTGCTCTGAGGGAATTTTTTTGCCAGGTTTTTAGTCTCAGCGCCGTGAGAGCTTATCTGGGCGGTATGGGTAAAGTCCTTATCAAGATTAGTAACCACGCCAATGGAAATAGTGGGGAAACTGTATTTATGGATTTGGCCGTCGCGGCCGCTGGTCTCGATGTAGCCCTGGACCCTTTCTTTTTCTTCAAAAAATTGGGAAGATATATTGTCAAAATCGCTTATAATCTGTCTGCAGATGCCTTCGGCATTGTAAGGATTGGTGATTATTACGAAATCATCGCCGCCGATATGGCCTATAAAGTCATTGACGGTTCCCTGCCTTTGAATAGAATTTATTAAGATGCGGGAAGTTTCTTTGATCACGTTGTCTCCTTTTTCAAAGCCGTAATAGTCATTCAGTGCCTTGAAGTG
>JAFGHG010000108.1 GCA_016939345.1 Candidatus Omnitrophota bacterium | reverse complement strand
TGGTAAGCTGGGATGCAAAGTAAGCGGTGTTGATAATTACAGCCGCCGTAACTGGGTAAAAGAAAGAGGCTCGCATAGTATTGTGCCGATATCAACCATGCCTGAGAGGCTTCATGTGGCTAAGGAAGTACTCGATTTAAATATCAATTTCCGGGAAATCGATATCCTGGATAGAGACGCTCTTAAAGAATTTATAGAAGAAGAAAAGCCTGAGGCCATTGTCCATTATGGAGAATGTCCCAGTGCTCCTTACAGCATGATAGATTTTGAACATGCCAGTTTTGTCCAGAAAAACAATGTCATAGGTACCCTGGGTCTTTTATTTACCATGCATGAGGTTGTACCTGAGACTTCGTTGATAAAGCTTGGGACAATGGGAGAGTACGGTACGCCTTTGACCGGCCGGCCGCTTTTTGAAGGCATGTTTCCGGCTGATGCGGTTCTTCGCTGGCATGATAGAGAGTGGAGTCTGGGCGGAGAGCTTACCCCCAGGGATCCGGTTTCCTTCTATCATGTATCTAAAGTACAGGATACTTTTAATGTCTATGAGTCATGTAAATACTGGTGGCTTCGTTCTTATGATGTAATGCAAGGTGTTATTTACGGCGTGCATACCGACCAGGTAGCCTCTGACGAGCGGTTAAGGACAAGGCTTGACCTTGATGAGTGTTTTGGAACTGTTATCAACCGCTATGTTGCTCAGGCTGTTATCGGATACCCTTTGACGATTTACGGAGCGGGAGAGCAAATACGCGGTTTCATAGCTTTGGAAGATGCTATGCAGTGCATGGTCAGGCTTATTGCTAAGCCTCCTGAACCAGGGCAGTATGGTGTTGTCAATCAGATGTCAGGTTACTGCAGCATGAGAAAACTTGCCGAGACTGTAAAAAAAGTCGGAGAAAAAGAGTTTGGTTTGGATGTTTTGATCCAGCGGGTGGAAAATCCAAGGGTAGAAGCAGACAGACATCCTTTTGAGCCCATTTTTAATAACCTTCCCAATGAGTTCGGATTCATCCAGCAGGATACGCTAGAGAAGGAAGTGCATAGGATGTTCGAACTACTTTCTAGGGCCAGTATAAAAGAAAGGATTTTAGAGAAAGAGCACCTTATCCTGCCAAAGACCTGGTGGTCAGGTGCCAAGAAAGAAGTTGAAAGACTGGAGCTTCTGAAGAACGGGGCTAAAGCAGAAAAAGATCTAAACTTAGATGAGCAAAGCGTTAATATTGACAGCAAGTAATTTTTCTCAAGAGGTCTTGGAGTCAAAACTTCCGGTTTTAGTTGATTTCTGGGCTTCCTGGTGTTCGCCTTGCAAGATGATGGAGCCAGCCATTGATTCTTTGGCCTCTGAATTAGATGGCAAACTGATTATAGCTAAGCTGAATGTAGACCAAAACGCAGGTCTGGCTTTTGATTTTGCAGTCAATGGAGTGCCAACTTTTATAATTTTTAAAGACGGTAAAGAGATAAACAGAAAAGTCGGTGCCCAATCGACAGAACAGCTGAAAACCTTTCTTGCTCAGGTCCTAAAATAAAATATAAAAATGCTTCAGGAAAACGAATTAAAGAACGATGATGTCTTTCTGGAAAAGGAAGAGATCCTGAACCTTTTATCGGAAGTTTATCAAAATCCCTATCTTACCCAGAGAGAGATTTCTTCCCGGATCAAGATATCGTTAGGCAAGACCAATTTTCTTCTTAACTGCCTTATCGATAAGGGCATCTTAAAGATAAAAAGTTTTTCCCGCAATGAGGGTAAATTAAAAAAAGTAAGGTATATTTTTACCCCCAAAGGAATACAGGAAAAGATGAGGATAACCTATCTTTTTCTGAAGAAAAAAGAAAGAGAATATAATTTTATTAAGGAACATTGGGAAAAGCTTAAGGCCCAGATAGATAAAATAGAAAAGGATCAATCTGAACTAAAAACCTGATTGTTATGAATTATAAAACGATTTTGATAACCGGCGGGGCAGGCTTCATCGGTTCAAACCTTGCTCTTAACCTGATACGGGATTTCTCCGGCACCAAAGTTATTTGTCTTGATAATCTGCAGAGAAAAGGCTCAGAGTTAAATCTGCCCAGGCTTAAAAAGGCAGGTATAAAATTTATCCGGGGAGATGTCAGAAACAAACAGGAACTGGATTTAGTAAAAACCTTTGATTTGCTGATTGAGTGTTCTGCAGAATGCTCGGTTATGGCCGGATACGATAACCCTTTAGCCAACCTTATAGATACAAATCTTTACGGAGCTGTTAACTGTCTTGAGGCTGCCAGACAAAGAAAAGCTGATTTTGTTTTTCTTTCTACCAGCAGGGTTTATCCAATAAAAGAGCTTCGCCTGATAAATCTCAGAGAAGAGGATGATAACTTTAAGTGTTTGCCCCAGCAGTCAATAAGGGGTGTAAGCGAAAAAGGAATATCAGAGGACTTTCCTTTAGAAGGATCCCGTTCTTTTTACGGGGCCAGCAAACTCTCTGCCGAGATTATTTTAAAGGAATATGTGCATGGCTTTGGCCTTAGGGCCATAGTAAATCGTTGTTCAGTCATGGCCGGGCCATGGCAGCTGGGTAAAGTTGACCAGGGGTTTTTAGCTTTATGGGTGGCGCGCCATATATATTGCGGAAGCCTTTCCTATATAGGCTATTCAGGCAAACAGGTAAGAGATGTGCTTCATGTTGATGATCTATACGATTTATTGCTTCTTCAGTTAAAAGACATAGATAAATACAGCGCACAGGTATTCAATGTCGGAGGAACGATTGATAATGCTGTATCGCTCAGGCAGCTGACAGAGTTGTGTCGGAAAGTTACTAAAAAGAAGATAGACTTAGGCTTTATTGATCAGATCCGCGAGCAGGATATACCTTATTATGTAAGTGATTGTACACGGATTGAGCGCTTAAGCGGTTTTAAGCCTAAGAGAAATCTCGAGACTATAGTTTGCGATACAGCCCAATGGGTCTTTGATAATAAAAACACTCTGGAAAAAATATTTAAATGAGGAAGAATTTTTTTTATTATCTTTCTCCTTCTGTTTTAGCCGGCATATTAGGTGTTTTTGTGATAATCCCGGTATCAACTTATTATCTTGATCCTGAGGATTTTGGCGTGGTGGGGATAATCACTGTTTTTTCCGGGTTGATCGTTCCTTTGTCCTCTGTAGGGCTAAGCTGGGTCCTCTCGGGAAATTATTATAAGATAAGCGATGAGGAGAAAAAAGCCCTTGTCTTTAACCTTCTGATTATAGGTTTTTTGTTTCGGGTTTTTTGGGCTCTTGTTTTTGGCATTTTCGGCCACTTATTCCTACCTAAAGCAATAAAGTCATTTCAGCCGGAATTTATATTTTTTTTCTGGATATTCCTGACAGCTGAATGTTTTAATGCCATAAACCAGACAGTGACTCATGTCATAATGTTTCAGAAAAAAGGAAAGATGCATGCTCTTTTTGATGTTATAAAGACTTTAAGCCGGGCTCTAACGCTTGTTTTTGCTTTGGTCGTTCTAAAACTAAAGACCGTATCTTTAGCCTTGGCTTTTTTAGGCGCAGCCGCAGGAGGATGTATCTATTGCCTTTTTTATATAAGAAAATATGTTGTTTATAGGTTCGAAGCCAGATGGGTGAAAGAGATAATTAAAAGAGGTTTTCCTACGATACCCCTTAACCTTTTTGAGATAATATCAACTTCTATAGGCCGTTTTTTTGTGGAACGCTGGGCCGGACTTTCTGAACTCGGTATATACAGCCATTCTCTTGAGTACCGTAAAGCTTTTATGGTGCCGGAGAGGGCTTTTTTAAAGGTTTCAGCTCCCGAGTTCCTTGAGGCATTTTCTAATAATAACAAGACCAAGTCGAAATCTGCAAAGCAAGCCTTAAAAAAATGGTTTGGCCTGTTGACTTTAGGCGGGGTATTTTTGGTTTTTTTCTCCAAGGATGCCCTTAATATTTTAACTCACGGTAAATTTATCAATGCAGCAGTGCTTATTTGCCTGTGGTTTACTGTTATAGCTGTTTATGCTTTTGGCATACCCTACACAAGGTATCTGCTAGCCCATAAAAAAAACAAATTCATGTTTTACAGCGAACTTATTCTTGGTTTTGTTTCAATAGCTATCATTGCCTTATTTGTTAAGTTTTTTTCCATTGTCGGCGCTACTGCAGCGGTTCTTTTGTATTATCTTTTGCTTAATTTAACCAGAAGAATATATGCCAGAAAACTAGGCTGTGAGAATTTTGAAAGAAACTATTTTATAGTTACAATGGCTATCTTGCTGGGTTTGACCTATTTAGTGAATACTTTTGACCTGGACCTGGCAATTAAATTAGTATCTATAGTCATCCTTAGTCTGTTTGTGGTAAAGTTTTATGATTTAAACCCGCTTTCCCTTTTAAACAAGAAAAAAGCAGGTACTTTATGTTAGGAGAGATAACGACCAAAATAAAAGACCTTTCCCATTCAAAAACATTGCGGCGGATCATTCCTGCTAGTATGTTTATCACTCTGCATAGTATTTTCCGCCTGCCTTATTACCACAAGCAAATATCTCAGAGAGTAGACGAGAATACTATTTTGCTGGCAGATTATCCCCGTTGCGGGATAGGTTGGCTGCGGTTTGTGCTTTCTTCAGCATTGCATCTTGAAAATAAGGGCGAGATCTTAAAATTAAATCATGATCAGATGCATAAATATGCACCAACACTGGCCGGAAGGGTATTTCATAAAGCATATAGGTTTGGAAATGATTATAACCTTCTGAAGACGCATTATCGTTATGACCAAAGATTTAAAAAAGCCGTGGTGATTTATAGAGACCCCTTTAAAGCAATACGTTCTTATTATGCTCATCAGTTAATGGAAGAGGGCTCCATTATAACCAGACCGTACAGGGGTTTAAGCAGAGATGATTCTTTTTTGATTTCACAGGCTGAGGATTTTATCCGCTTTTACCAAAGCTGGCTATTTAAGCTGGAAAAAGATCCCGGGAACTTTTTTTTATTAAAATATGAAGACCTTTTGTCGAATCCGGTTGAACTTTTTTCAGGGGTTTTTGACTTTTTGAATATTGAATTAAATGCTAGAGATATCGATAAACTAGCCAATTTATACAGGAAAGAAGATGTGAGCACACCTCTTAACACAGATAAAAGCCCTGAAGAAGCTTTTAGAGATAAGGCTGAAATAATCAACCGGATTACACCGGTTATGACATCAGAAAACCTAAAGAGATTGAATCCCGGGCTTGAAGAAAGACTAAATCAGGTAATGATAAAGCTTGATTCTTTGCGTAAGAGGATAGAATTAAAAAAGGTGAAAATCAATGAAAAATAGTAATTGGATCGATCTTATCTGCACAATAGGCCCTTCTTCGTTTGATAAGTCAGTCCTGCGAAAGATGAAATCGCAAGGTGTCAGCCTGCTTAGAATAAACATGAGTCATGTTTCTGTTAAAAAGATGGAGGAAATGATAAAGACAATAAGAGAGGCAGTTGACTTGCCTATTTGTATTGATACTGAAGGTTCGCAGATTCGCACAGCCGAATTTGAAAAAGGAAGCATTAAGGTTGGCAAGAACGAAATGATCAAAATTACAAGCCAAGATATCCCGGGAAATAAAAAGATTTTTAGCTTAAGACCCCTTGAAGCCGTGCGGGGCCTTTCAGAAGGTGATCTTATCCATGTTGATTATAACAAGGTGTTGCTAGTTGTAGTAAAGAGAATCGATGAAGATACCCTTATCGCCAGGGTTATCTCTCCTGGACTGATAGCAAGCAATAAGGCGGTTAATGTTGACAGGGAGATTATTCTTCCCGACCTGACACCAAAAGATTATGAGGCTATCGAAGTGGCCAAAGACTATAAAATTAATATTTATGCTTTATCTTTTGCCCGAAACGAAGGAGCTGTTAAGAAAATACGTTTAGCCGCCGGCAAAAATTCACGGATTATTTCCAAAATTGAAACCAGAGAAGCAGTAATCAACCTGGATAGTATTATTCAAGCATCTGATGCTATTTTGATCGACAGGGGAGACCTGTCACGAGAGGTCCCTATTGAAAAGATACCGGCTATGCAGAAAATGATAATTTCCCGGGCTCACAAACGCCCGATACCGGTATATGTGGCTACAAATTTACTGGAATCAATGGTCTCAATAGCTCAGCCTACCAGAGCTGAAGTAAATGACATAGCCAATACTTTGCTTGACGGGGCTAACGGCCTGGTTCTTGCCGCTGAAACGGCAGTCGGCAGATATCCTATAGATTGTGTAAATATGGTCCAGAAACTGATCGAACAGCATGAACATGATCAGAAAAGTCAATTTGCCTTTCAAGACACCGGTTGCAGACGCGGCCAAGAAACAAAACCAGCCGGCGATTATTTTCTTTCTCCTTTACAGACCAAGGAAATATTTTCTCACTTCGGCTGGAAGAAGGTTGCTGCTTTTTGCATCAGTGAATTGTCGGATGAAATTTTTGAGTTTATCCAGGATTTATTCAGAGAATTCAGCGAGCTGGACGGGCTCTTGCTTAATATAATTTCTATAAACCCACCTTCAAATAGCAAATCTATGAGAAAAAAAATAGCTTTATGCAAATCGCTCATCGAAAAACACAACCTTAATGATAAAGTTTTGGTAAATGAATTATTGATTGATTACCAGATATCAGGGCTAAAAGAACTCAAGCAAATTGCCTGTCTTTGCCGTGATTACGGCTGTTCTTACCTGGTTTTAAAGACAAAAGTTTTTAAAAAGATGGGCTTTAAAAAAATATCAGACATTATTAACTTGCTCAAAGAAATTGAAGTCTTAGGAATTAAGCCTCTTTATTGCGAAGATGAGAAAGCGATCAATCTGGCCAGGTAGCTAATGAATAACAATAAGCCGATAGCTAATTTAAAAAAAATAAAATTTATCGAGGAACTTACTTCTAGGCTTCCGGCCATACAGCTATTGCGCAATAACGGCAGACCAGACCATTTTTTTTCTATCATGAATGATTACCGCCGCCTAAAGGCTGATTTTAAATTCCTGAAATATGTTCCAGAAAACTTATCCGGAAAAAGAATTCTGATTGTCAGTTTAAACCATATGCTTTATCAGATAAAGCTAGAGGCGATGCTGGCTAAGGGTTTGCAGCTTCAAGGCTGCCAGGTATCGGTTCTTACATGGAAGCATTTTTATTGGCCTAAAAAATATTTTGAATTATTCGCTATTAAAGATTATGTTTTTTTTGAAAAGTATTTTAATCAGTTTAAAAATTTCGGCTGCCAAAAACAGGTTGACCAATACCTCTCTAAGAAACTGGATTTTCAGTCAGTGAAAAAATGGACATATAAAGGCTGCCGCATAGGCCAGCAGGTCTTAAGCAAGATGGCCCGGCGGATGTACGGGACACCGGCTTTAGAAGATCCAGGCATAAAAGAACTTCTTAAATTTTATCTGGAAAGACAGATAAGGGCCATAGAGGCTTCGGATCTGTTTTTAGAAAAAGTAAAACCCGAGGTTCTTATTTTCAATGAGGCCAAAGACTATATTTATGGCGCCATTTTCGATTTAGCCCTGGGTAAAGGCCTTGATATAATCCAGTTTATCCAGCCGATAAGAGAAGATTCCCTTATATTAAAACGCTTTAATAAAGAGTCTAACGGTCTTCATCCCAATTCTCTTACATCAAGCACTTTCAATAAAATCGAAAACATCTCCTGGAGCAAAGATAAGGAAGATGCTTTATGGCAGGAGTTCTCTAACCGTTATTCAGGAAAGTGGTTTTTGAGCGAACGCAACCAGCCGGGAGCGCTCAAGAAAGGCAGGAAAGATATTTTGAAATCATTAAACCTAGATCAAAATAAAAAGACCGTGGTTGTGTTTTCCCATGTTCTATGGGATGCCAATCTTTTTTACGGTGAGGATATATTTCAGGATTACGAAGAATGGTTTATCGAGACTGTTAAGGCTGCCTGTGCCAACGACAAAGTAAACTGGATCATAAAGGTTCATCCGGCCAACATCTGGAAGCGTAACCGGGATAAGGTTAGCGGAGAACTCAGGGAGACGGTTATAATCAGGGAGAATATCGGCCGCATACCTGAACATGTTTTTATCCTGACCCCGGATATAAAAATAGATACATTTTCTTTGTTCGAGGCCGCTGACTATGCGGTTACAGTTAGGGGCACCACCGGAATGGAGTTCCCCTGTTTCGGCAAGCCTATATTCACAGCCGGAACAGGAAGGTATTCGGGTCTTGGTTTTACCATTGATTCAGATACCAAAGACCAGTATCTGGATAGACTTTCGCGGATACAGGACTTCCCCGGTTTGGGAGATATAGAGACAATAAAAGCCAAAAAGCATGCCTATGCGATTTTTAACCTGAGGCCATGGATGATGGAAAGCTTTAAAGCTGAATTTAATTATCAGAAAAAAGGTGCTCATCCGCTTGATCATAACCTGCATCCTGCGATCTCTTCTAAAGAGGAATTATCCAGGGCAGGGGATTTAAAAAGATTCAGCGACTGGGTCCTAAACAGCAAAGACACCGATTACCTAAACACCGGCTTTTAAAACTAGACACAAGATACTAGTAACTAGATACTAAATATGTGCGGAATAGTAGGTTTTAGTTCAATATTTGACCCTGAACTGCTAAGAAAGATGAGTGATTGTCTGGCTTATCGCGGTCCTGATGACAGCGGAGAGTTTATCGATAGCCAGAGGAATGTTTTTCTTGCTATGCGCCGTTTAAGCATCATCGATCCTGATAACGGCAAGCAGCCCATGAGTAATGAGGATGAAACCCTATGGATAGTCTTTAACGGCGAGATATTTAATTATAAAAAATTAAAAGATATCCTTATATCAAAAGGACATAAGTTTAAGACAGACCATTCTGATACAGAGGTTTTGATCCATCTCTACGAAGAAAAGGGCTCTGATATGTTAAGCGAGCTCAATGGCATGTTTGCTTTCGTGATCTATGATAAGAAAAATAAACTTTTTTTCGGAGCCAGGGACCGAATGGGCATAAAGCCTCTATATTATTCTTTAAAAGATTCTTTTTTTGGATTTGCTTCAGAATCCAAAGCCCTTTTATTCTGCCCCAAGATTACTAAAAAAATCGATTTTCAGAGTCTTTATGATTATATGAGCCTGCAATATATACCTGCTCCCAGGACTATTTTTGAGGACATAAAAAAACTTGCCTGTGCCAGCTACTTTATTTTTGAACTTGATAAAAACAATTTAAATATTTCTAAATACTGGGATCTGCCTCAATCAAGCAATGAAAACATGACTATGGACCAAGCCCTTGCTTTGGTAAGGCATGAGACCGAAGCAGCGGTGAAACGCTGGTCTATAAGTGATGTTCCTATCGCATGTTCTCTTTCAGGAGGGCTTGATTCCTCAAGTGTTACCGGAATTCTGGCCAAGTCCGGCTTCGGGCCTTTAAGAACTTTTTCTCTTGGATTTAAAGAAAAAAAGGACTCTAGTTTTGACGAGAGAGAAATAGCTAAAAATACAGCAAGTATGTGGTGTGCTCATCATCACGAGACAATAATCGAGCCTGATGATTTGTTGTTGGATTTGAGAAAGATGGTTTATCACCTGGATGAACCTTATGCCGGAGGCCTTCCTTCTTGGTATATCTATAAATCCATGAAGAGAAAGGTAAAGGTTGCCATGACTGGAACAGGAGGTGATGAACTTTTCGGCGTCTATGGTTACTGGAGGCCTTACGAGAGTTTTATCTGGGGTTTACGCGAGAGGGCGAAACTGTTTTTATTAGAGAGCCAGGCCGGAGGATATTCTGGATTAAAGACAAAAAACAAACAGGGCTATCTTTATCACCGCTACTTTACTGATTCAATGAAGAAGAATATTGTATTCAACAGGGAGCGTTTAAAAGGGGTTGTTCCTACGGAAGGCTATATCCAGAAAATATGGCAACAGTCTTTAAGCGGTTCTGCCCGCGACAGCGTAGCCTATGTTCATTTCAAAACCCAGCTGCCGGAGGAATTCTTATCTATGACCGATAAGTTTTCTATGGCCCATTCCATAGAAGCAAGGACTCCGCTTCTTGATCATAAGCTTGTAGAGGCTGTAATGAGCATACCCCCCGGTTTAAGAACAAGTGCCGGAGATCCGAAGTATTTATTTAATCTGGCCATGAAAGATGTTCTCAGCATACAGGTACGCAAGGCCTCTAAAAAAGGTTTTGTTCTTCCTATCGGCCACTGGCTTAGAGGACCTTTAAGCAGAGAAGCCCAGCATTATTTGGGAGAAGATTACTTAAAAAAACAAGGTATTTTTAATCCTAACCTTTATAAATATGTTGTTAAACCATTTTTTCAGGGCAGGAGCTATTTAAAGAACTTAGTCTGGACAGTTTACATGTTTCAGCTCTGGCATGAGACCTATATTGAAAATGAACCAAGCTAAGAATATAATTTGGTCCGGGGAAAAGGTATCGCGCTTGTGGGGTTATTATGCCTCCAACCCTTCTTATAAAAATCAGTATTTTTCTCATCACAGCGGAAAGTATATACTTAAATATTCTGATAAGTTCCTTACTTACCAAGGCAAGAAAATCCTTGATTATGGTTGTGGTCCAGGCCATCTGCTTAAAGAGATATGTTTATACTCGCCGGAAAAAGTTTATGGTCTTGATTTTTCCAAGGAGTCTGTATACGAACTTACAAAAAATTTTAAGGAAGAACCTTTATTTGGCGGAGCTTATAGTTTAGAAAAACTTCCTTCTTCTTTTGCCGATGAGAGTATGGATGTGGTAACAGCGGTTGAGGTGATAGAACATCTTAATGACCAGCAGCTTTCAGAGACTATTAAGGAAATAAAGAGGGTTCTTGTTCCCGGAGGCTTTATTATATTGACTACGCCCAATAAAGAAGACCTGGAAGCCAGCAAGACCATATGCCCGGATTGCGGTTCTATTTTTCACAGATGGCAGCATATCCGCAGTTTCGATGTCATGAGTTTGAAAAAAATTTTAGAGAAGGAAGGCTTTATGGCAATGCACGCTGAGGCTACAGTATTCGGCAGCCTTGCCAAAAGACTCTATTACAATTTAATCAAGGTTTACAAAAAGGATTTTGATTACCCTCATCTTATTTATATAGGAAAAAAAAGTGTATAAAAAAATAAACTTTCTTCAGATTAACGCCTCTGACCTTCGCTGGGGAGCCTCAATTGCCGGGTACAGGTTCCATAAAGGGCTCCTGAAGCAGGGCTATGGCTCAAGGATTATCTGCGCCTTGAAAGAATCAACAGACGAAGAGGTTTCAAGCATAATCCCCGGTCGCTTTGGCTATATACCTAATGCTTTATGCGGTAAATTTTTTAACTTCTTAGGCTTTCAATCCTTTGGCTACCCGTCTTCGTTTTTTCTTAAAAATTCGCCCTGGATTAAAAGATGGGCCGATGTTCTTATTTTAAGAAACCTTCATTGGTGGTATTTCTCTATTTCTATTCTTCCTTGGCTTTCTAAACAGATCCCTCTTATCTGGAGAATACCGGATATGTGGCCGATAACCGGAAAATGCATATATCCCTATGAGTGCGAACGCTGGCAGCAATCATGCGGCAGATGCCCGCATTTAAGGGAATATCCAGGTCTTGTCTTTGATACCTCAAGCTTTCTTTTAAAGCGCAAAGAGCGCATATATAATAATATCAGGGAAAATTTGATACTGGTTTCACCTTCAAGATGGCTGAAAGATAAAATCGAACGCTCTCCTTTAACCAAAGGCCTGAACTGTGAAGTCATAGCCTCGGCAGTGGAGCAGGATTTATTCAAACCGGGCGACAAAGAATCTTGCCGCCGGTCATTAGGATTTGAGCAAGGGGAAAAAGTGATTATGCT
>JAFGHG010000107.1 GCA_016939345.1 Candidatus Omnitrophota bacterium | reverse complement strand
ATAAGGTCAGGGCTTTGGAGGAAAAAATGCGCTCTTTAGGTATAAAAGAAAGCGACATAGAAGAGAAGTTTATTCTAGCCAGCAAAAGAGGAGGCCAGAAAGTGAATAAGACCTCTTCTTGTGTTTATTTAAAGCACAGGCCCAGCGGTATAGAAGTCAAGTGCCAGAAGGAGCGTTCGCAAAGTTTAAACCGTTTTTTTGCCAGAAGGATACTGGTCAATAAGATAGAAGCTGTTATTCTCGGCAGAAAGTCAGAAAAAATAAAAACCATAGAAAAGATCAGACGCCAAAAAAGAAAGCGTTCCAGGCGGGCTAAAGAAAAGATATTAAAAGATAAAAAGATGCAGTCGGTTAAAAAGGAACTGCGTAAAGAGGTAGCAGAAGAATAGATTATGTATAAGGATAAAAAAGTTTCTTTGATCCTGCCATGCTACAACGAAGAGCAGGGTCTTGAATATATACTCAGCAACAGGCCTTTGTTCTTTGATGAGGTCATCGTAGTCGATAATAATTCTAGCGATAGCAGTGCTGATATAGCCCGTAGACATAATGCTTCTGTCTGTTTTTTATCAAAAAGAGGCTACGGAAGAGCTTGCCGAAAAGGTTTAGAAAAGGCCAGCGGAGATATTGTTTTGATGATGGATTCTGATGCTTCTTATCCTGTAGATGAAAGCGGTAAGCTTATAGAAGAGCTTGCTGAAAAAAAGTGCGATTTTATTTCCGGCTGCCGTTTTCCCCTTAACAACAAAAGAGCTATGCCCTGGATAAAGAGGAAATCAAATAGGTTTTTTTCCTCATTGATTAGGTTTCTTTTTTCCATAGGCTTGAAAGATTCTCAGTCGGGGATGATTGCCTTTAGAAAAGATATCTTAAATGAGATACTTCCTGATAATTATGATATGGAGTTCGGAATGAGGCTTAAATTGCAGGCCTGGGTTAATCCGAATATCAGGTGCTATGAGGCGCATATTAATTACCGGTCCAGGATCGGTAGGGTCAAATATAGATCGATAATAGACGGCGCTAAGACTGTGCTAGATATGTTTTTATTTTATTTCACTTTCCGTAAGAGGATTTTTAAGTATCAAATCAATTGATCCGTTAATGTACCTGGCAATAAAAAATTGGGTAAAAAGAGATTTTATCTCTTTCGCAGTATTATTTATATTGCCTTTTTTCAAGCTACCCTTAACCGGTTTTTATCCGATAATCTGCCCGGATTCGGAGCGTTACCTGAAAGCAGCAATGTTTTTCGAAACCAGTCCCCATGCCCTTACGCTCACTTCATTTTTGCTCAAGCCATTTGTCAGTATTTTTTGGGTTTGGGGTTTTCCTGTTTTTCAGAGTTTGATCCTGGCCTATTCTTTGGTAATGCTTTTGAAATATTTTAGGAAAAACCTGTTTTACGGTCTTATCTCGTTGTTTTTTTCCGGGATCAGCCTGCTAACGATTGCTGTCCTTAGTGATGTCTATACATCTGCCGGGCTTTTAGCTTTATTTTTAATTTTGAGAGGAGATAAAGATCTGGTCCTTTATGCTATCTTGGCTATCTCTTTTATTGCCCATTATGGCAATATTGCTTTGTTTCCTCTGACCGGATTTATCTGGTGGCAGCTTTTTGAGAGAAGAGAGGTGGGGCGGTTAATGCTCATCGCAGGCTTATTTTTATTTTTAGTGCTTTTGTCCGCCTCGATTAATTATTTTATTGAAGGTGAATTTCGTTTTTTCCCCGAAAAAAAATATTCTTTTCTAACCGCAAGAATTATTACCGACGCACCCGAGACCTTTAGGTCCTATATAAAAGAAGCCCCTGATTCTTCGCTGGCTAAAAATAAGGATGTCTATGAAGATATGCTTGGTGCCGGCCGAGGTTCGCAGGCGATGTTATGGCATGCGGGGAATTTTTTGGACAGGCTTGGAAACAAAGATCAAATAAACCGGGAAACAAAAAGATTTTTGATCTGGTCAGTAAAAAACAGGTCGGGGGCTTTAGCCAGAATATCGGCAAATAATACTTACCATTTATTAATGGACATGGGTTGCTGGTTTATATTGAAGAGTGACAGTACCATCATAAGAAAACATATGAACCAATTTATGCCCCGGCTTTCAAACAGAGAAAAACAGGCTTTGGTTACAAGGTATGGTTACAATATCAGATTCTTGAGTGTAATATTAAAGCAAGCATATTATTTAAGCTATTTAGTAAATATAATCGGTCTTTCTATAGCCTTCTTTTGCAAAAAGTTCAGAAATTCGCAAACATTTCCTTTTCTTGTTTTTTCGTCAATAGCCTTTCTTATAAACGGGTTTTTTATGGCAAATTTTTCCGGAATCTTTCTTCGGTATCTGATAAGGATAATGCTTTTACCCTTATTTTCATCAGTATTGGTATTAAGCTATTTTTTCAGCCCGATGAGGATTAACCGCGATCATTAAAAAAAGTGATCAAATTTAAATTTGACATAATCTATTTCAAGATTTAATATTTAAGTAAGTGGTAAAATTGGATAAAGATAATTTTTATAATAAAAAAAGAATCTTAGTATTGACTCCTTGCCCCAGTATTTTAGGTGGCTCTGAGAGAGCAGCTGTCAGTTATGTTAAGCACTTCAAGGATTTAGGCGCTGAAGTTTTTTTTTGCTTTGAAAAAAAAGACAATAAATGCCCTGTCGACGATTATTGCCAACAAAAAGGTATCCCTTATTTAAATATTCCTATCGCCCACCGGACATGTTGCAAAATAAAACGACTTTTTCTTATTATCACCCAGAGTTTATTGACAGTTTTTTTTCTGATAAGGCAAAAACCCGATGCAATACAGATTGTTCTACCTTGGTTGAGCTCGGGCCCGCATTTGCTTATAGCTGCCCGGATTTTGAATATTCCCACCAATTTGCGTTTTTCTCTTGTTTGTTCAGAAAATAAGTCCAATACTCCTGGCTGGCATGTAAGGCTTTTTCGCTGGGCTTTTAAGGGAAGGCAGATATGGAACACCTTATCATTTGATAACCGTTGTTTAATCGCTGAGATCCTGAAGCTTGATAAAGATAAAATCAAGGTAATTTCCAATGCATATAATCCTAAACTCAAGGAATTAAGCCAGAAACCTCATGGTGATTTAGCCAGAAGTTTAGGTATAGGTGATAATGTAAAGTTATTGTTGACTGTCGCCCGGTTTACCTATCAGAAAGGCTATAAACACATAATCTATTGCCTGCCGGCGCTGCTTAGGGAGTTCGAAGATATTTGTTTTGTCTGGGCTGGCTGTGGAGAGCTATATGATGAATATAAGGCGTGCATTAAAGCTTTAGGATTAGACTCAAAAGTTTTTTTTCTGGGGTATAGATCTGATATCATGTATTGTCTTAAACAGGCTGATTTATTTATTTATCCCACTGAAAGCGATGGCAGCCCAAACATATTATTTGAAGCCGTAGAGGCCCGATAGTTAGTTCAGATGCAAGCGGCATAGCAGAAATCCTTGAGCATGGGAGGCATGCTTTGCTATTTAAAAATAAAAATCCCGTTGAACTCTATATAAGGATTAGGGAGGCTTTATATGATTTAGAAAAAATGAGAAAACTTGCCGATCAGGCTTATAATCATGTATCTTCAAAGTATTCATATGAACTTATGATGTCAGGTTACGATGAGATATTCAAAAAATTATTAAAATAGGTTTTTAACCTCCGAAAGATTTCCATCTGGAAACGGCAGACCGGCAAATAACAGATTGTAAAAGTAAGACGCTATGTTAAAAAAATCATTAATGTTTTGTTATCCGGATATGCCTTATGAGGAATACTCAGAGCAATATCATCTTAAGTATCTTTTAAACAGCGTGATTGATAGCTTAGATGAAAACATAATGGATGTAGAGAATTTTAGCCGCGGACAAATGTCCAGTTGATAGAGAAAAAATTGAATTTTGCCCTACTAATCAGGAGAAAAGAATTTTAATAAATTCTTGATTTTTTTTATTTTTTGTGATAATTAATTTAGGAAGATAAACAAAAATATTATGCAGGTATAGACAATGTTAACCATATCTTTAGATCAAATAATGGAAAAATGCAGTTCGCTGCCTATTTGCGAGGAGCGAAGAATCACTGATGATTATAAAGAACTTGTTTTTTATACAAAAGATACCGAGCATTGGAATAAGATGCTTACAGAAGCCTTGGGTCCTGCTCTTAAGCCACAAGGAGTAAAGCCTACGCCGGATATTCAGGAGATTGCAAAAAATTACGGCGGGATACATTTCAACCAAACTCTCTATAAATACGATAACCAAGACAAAACAATTATTATAATGTTTTGGCCTTGGCAAGATAATGCTCATACTACAATGAAAATGATCTCCTTAAACAAATTTTGACCCTGCTTTTATTCCCCATTTACTGCTTTAAGTGAAAAAATTCACCGAAAAACAATATTAAGTTTATTTCATATCTTTCTTTTGTACAGTAAGTTATGATAATCATTCAGTTAGTTGTTGAATTAATTAAAAAAATATGCTTGACAATACGATTTAAATAGTTTATACTGTGAAATATTTCACAGTAATAATATGAAAATATCTACCAAAATAATTGAAAGAATGTGCAGAATGTTCAGTCATTTAGATATCTTGTCTAAAGAGAATAAGCCCTACGTATCTTCCAAGGAGCTTGCTTTTGCTCTAGGGGCGACTGATTACACAATCCGGAAAGACTTAAGCTTTTTAGGAATAATCGGCTATGGACGTAAAGGTTACGAGGTTTTAGGATTAAAAAGAGAGCTGGCAAAAAAGTTTCATTTGGGCCATAAACACAGAGCGTGTATTATCGGATTAGGCCGCCTAGGCACAGCCTTGCTTGATTATGAAAAATTCCAAGAAGAAGGATTTGAAATTGTAGCTGGTTTTGATAAAAGCACCAATAAAATAGAACGCATACGCACTAACATTGATGTTTATACCATTGACCGTCTTAAGCCTATCATAAAGGAAAGGAATATCGAACTCGGAATCATTGCTGTTCCTGCTGCTTTTGCACAGGAGGTTGCTGATAATCTAGTTGAATCGGGGATAAAGGGAATTTTAAATTTTTCCCCTGCAAAATTAATCGTCCCTAAAGATATAATGTACCAGGATATGGATTTTACAAACGCTTTAAGGTTTATTGCTGCCTGCTTTGCAACGCAGGCAAAACCATAAAATACGGAGGTGCTATATGGCTAGAGTCTTTAATTTTAGTGCAGGGCCGGCAGTGTTACCCGAGGAAGTACTAAAAACAGCTGCCGAAGAGATGCTCGATTATAAAGGATGCGGGATGTCGGTTATGGAGCTTTCTCACCGGGGCAAGGAGTTCAAAGGTATTATAGAGAATGCTGAAACTGACCTTCGTCAGATAATGCAGATACCCCAAAATTATAAAGTCCTTTTTTTGCAAGGAGGAGCAAGCCTGCAATTTGCCATGGTCCCTTTAAACCTCATGAAAAAAAGCAAGAAAGCTGATTATGTCCATACCGGCCAATGGAGTAAAAAGGCAATAGCTGAAGCTAAAAGATTCGGCCGGGTTAATATTGTAGCGAGTTCTGAGAAGGATAATTTCACATACATACCTGAACTTTACCCCGAGACTTTCAGTAAAGATGCTGATTATTTTTACATCGTTACCAACAACACGATTTACGGCACTGTTTATAAAAAAATACCCTTCACCGGCAATGTGCCTTTGGTGGCTGATATGTCTTCGAATATACTTTCAGAAGAAATAGATGTATCAAAGTTTGCTTTGATATTTGCCGGAGCTCAAAAAAATATCGGCCCGGCAGGAGTGACTATAGTTATCATTCGTGAAGACCTTATCGGCGATTTAAGCCCGGAGGTGCCGGCGCTTTTAAGCTACAAAACACACGCTGAAACTGAATCGATGTACAACACGCCGCCCTGTTATGCTATTTATATCGCCGGTCTGGTTTTTAAATGGATAAAGAATAAAGGAGGAGTAAAAGAAATCTGCAGGATAAACCAACAGAAGGCCAAGATCCTCTATGATTATATCGATAATTCAAAGCTGTTTAAAAGCCCTGTCCAGCCTGAGAGCCGTTCGATAATGAATGTGCCTTTTGTGACCGGCAGCGAGTCTCTGGATGCAAAATTCATCGATGAGGCTTCAAAAAGAGGTTTGAAGACGCTTAAAGGCCATCGTTCTGTAGGTGGTATGCGGGCGAGTATTTATAATGCTATGCCTGTTGATGGCGTAAGGTCTTTGGTCGATTTTATGAGGGAGTTTGAAAAAAATAATATTTAAACGGAGGTAATATGTATAAATTGATGAAACTTAACCAGATATCTGCTGAAGGCCTGGCACATTTTCCTTTAGATAAATATGAAATAGCAACAGAGATATCTAATCCCGATGCGATAATCCTGCGCAGTTTTAAAATGAACGAGATGAAGCTGCCTGGTTCGCTTCTGGCAGTAGGCAGGGCTGGCGCAGGCGTAAATAACATCCCTGTGGATAGATGCTCAGAAAAAGGTATCGTTGTTTTTAATACTCCAGGCGCAAATGCCAATGCGGTAAAAGAATTGACCATGACCGGCCTTTTGCTTGCTTCAAGGGATATCGCAAAAGGAATGGCCTATGTGCAGACACTTAAAGGCAAGGGTTCTGAGGTACCGGCTTTAATCGAAGCCAATAAGAAAAATTTTTCCGGCACCGAGATCATGGGGAAAACTCTAGGTATTATCGGGTTGGGAAAGATCGGGGTAATGGTGGCTAATAGCGCTCTCGATCTTGGCATGCAGGTAATAGGATATGACCCTTTTATTTCTGTTGAATCAGCTTGGGGGTTATCAAGAGAAGTCCAGAGGGCTACTGGTCTGGATATGCTTTTAGCAAATTCAGATTATGTATCAATTCATACACCTTTGACAGATTCCACAAAGGGCATGATTAATCAGGAAAAGTTTAAGCAGATGAAAAAAGGGGTTAAGATATTGAATTTTTCCCGTGGTGGAATAGTGAATAATGATGATCTTGTTTTGTCGATCAAAGAAGGTGTCGTATCCAGATATGTCACCGATTTCCCGGATGATGAGCTTTTAGGTCTGGATAATATTCTGGCCATACCGCACCTTGGAGCATCTACAGAGGAAGCTGAATCTAACTGTGCGGTAATGGTGGCCAAGCAGATAAGGAATTTTCTTGAGCACGGGATAATCAAAAATTCTGTCAATTATCCGGAATGCAAACTTGAGCAGACTTCAAACTACAGGCTTATAGTCATGAATAAAAACATCCCTAATATGGTCGGGCAGGTATCGACTATACTGGCAAAAGCGGATATAAACATTATAGAGATGTTGAATAAAAGCAAAGGTGATTATGCCTGTACCATTATAGATCTGTCAAGCCAGCCGCCCCAAGAAATGATTAAAGCAATAGGCAGCATCAACGGAGTGGTTAAAGTCAGGTCATTGAACTTCAAAAAATAAAAAATAAGTTTTCCTTCTTGAAAAAATTGATATAATACTCTGAATGAAAGGAGGAAAATGAAAGACGACTATTCTTACCTGAAAGACCCAAGAGCTTTAGCTGAGATCAGAAAGCATAAATGGATAGAGAGCCAGAAGCATAAGACCGAAATAGGTTTTGCCACTGCTGCTCTTGACTGGATAAAGCGCTACGGCCGCAAGTGGCAGGAACACCATGATGCAGCCGATAATGACATATTTATCGAAAGAAGAAAATACCGAAGGTTTGATTTTGAGTCAAACGTAAAAGCAGCAAAAGATCACCTGGAGTTTATTGCTGAAAGTGTTAATATAAGTTTTTTCGGTATACTTCTTAAAACAGCTCAATTTTTATCTTTAGGAAGCTATCTGCGCATAGCAGCCGTTACAAACGGCTGCAGCCAGGACAACCTTGATTGCAGCGGGACGGTCAGCAGGGTAATAAACAAAAACGATACATATGAAGTCTTTGTGAAGTTTGACAATGGTTGCCGGCAGTCAATACATAAATGGGGCTTTATAAAAAACAAATAAATATATTTTGGAAATTCTTTTAAACAAAACTTTTCAGAAGATTAAGGATTTTATCCTGCGAAAAGACCGTCCGGTTCGCATCGAGATATTTCCTTCTATGACCTGTAACCTTAACTGCGCTTATTGCGACCGGCTTTATGAGGATTCAATACTTGAAGACTTTAATGACATAAAAGT
>JAFGHG010000106.1 GCA_016939345.1 Candidatus Omnitrophota bacterium | reverse complement strand
CTCAACTACAGCAACCATAGTGTGTTTGTTTGTGGAAAGATATAAGTGGTTTTCCGAACCCATAGTCTCCATTACATCACATAAAGCGGTCAAGGTGTTGTCGGGAGTGGCATTGGAAGCAAAAAGTTTATCATAAATATTCTCCGGCCTTATGCCGAAAACAACTTCTTTTTTGAGATATTTCTTAAGGGCAGGATACATATCTTCGAGGATCTTGATCCGGAAGTTCCCTTCATCAAAATACAGGTATCCATCATTTTTATCGATGGTCCCGCTCATAAAATTCATCGGCGGCGAACCTATAAATCCGGCTACGAATTTATTGGCCGGCCTGTCATAAACATTCAAAGGAGTATCAAACTGCAGCACTTCGCCGTTCTTCATGACGGCAATACGATCGCCCAGGGTCATGGCTTCAGTCTGGTCATGAGTTACATAAATCATCGTGGTCTGTATTTTCAGATGGAGCTTATGCAGTTCTGTCCTCATCTGGACCCTCAGCTTTGCATCAAGGTTACTTAAGGGTTCATCAAAAAGAAAAACATCGGGTTTACGGACTATAGACCTTCCTACAGCAACCCGCTGCCTTTCACCGCCGGAAATCTCTTTAGGTTTACGGTCTAGAAGATGGCTTATGCCTAAAATCTGGGCTGCTTCTTTGACTCTGCTGTCGATGTCGGCTTTTGAATATCTGCGCAGTTTCAGGGCAAAAGCCATGTTGGCGTATACGTTCATATGAGGATAAAGGGCGTAATTCTGAAAAACCATGGCAATGTTGCGGTCTTTAGCGGGGGTATTGTTAACCAGCCTTTCACCGATATATATGGAACCTTCAGAGATGTCTTCAAGGCCGGCGACCATCCGTAAAGTTGTAGACTTGCCGCAGCCGGAAGGACCTACCAAAACGACAAATTCTTTATCTTCGATATCGAGATTTACTCCTTTTACAGCAGAAACGTTCTGATTGTATATCTTAAAAATATTTTTAAGTTTTACTTCAGCCATAATTTACGATTTTAAAATTTTATATATATGTTGTCAAGATTTAATCTTGGATAATTTTATGACGGCTATTACGAAGTTTCCAGATAAGTAATAAGTTTATAAATTGTTTTTTTTAATTCCTTTCTCTCCACCACCATGTCTATCAAGCCGTGGGCTAGATTGAATTCTGAAGTCTGAAATCCTTCAGGAAGATCCTGCTTGATTGTCTGTTTTATGACTCTAGGACCGGTAAAGCCTATCAAAGCTTGCGGCTCTGCTATTATAACATCTCCAAGACCGGCAAAGGAAGCCATGACGCCTGCCATGGTCGGATTGGTCAACACCGATATAAAAGGGATATTTTTCTTCTTCAGTTTTGATAGTGCGCCGCTTGTCTTGGCCATCTGCATCAATGAAAGCATTCCTTCATACATCCTGGCGCCGCCGCCTGAACCCGACACTATCACAAGAGGAACTCTTCTCTCCAGGGCTCTTTCTGATATTAAAGTTATCTTCTCCCCGACTACAGACCCCATAGAACCCATTATAAAACGCGAATCAGTGACGCCAAGCGCCAGGTTCTTGTTTTCTATGGTTATATCCCCAATGACCGCTGCAGACTTCAGAGAAGTTGATTTTCTGGCCTCATCCAGTTTTGACTGGTAGGTTTTAGGTCCGGCAAACTGTAAAGGATCAAGAGAAGTAAGATCAGCTGCGATTTCCTCAAAAGAACCCTTATCAGCAAGCATATCTATCCTTTCCCAGCAAGTCAGAGTAAAATGGTAAGAACATTTAGGACAAACTTTAAGGTTTTCTTCGAGAATCTTGTTGAAGATTAAATTCTCGCATTTAGGGCATTTGCTCCACAGACCGTCAGGAATGCTTTTCTTTTTTTTGAATTTATAACCAAAAGGTTTTTTGAATATCTTCATCTGCTGAACCTGCGCACAACAAGACCTGACAAGAGTTTTGGATAAAAATATGTCGATTTCTGAGGAAGTTTATAGCCCTTGCTGGAGATTTTTATCACTGAATCCAGATCTGCCGGCCTTAAAAAAAAGGCTGTCCTTTTCTCTCCGGTAATTCTTTTTGCCTCTTCTATTGTATGAGAATATTCTATATTCCCACGAATTTGAAAAAGAGGCAGGACCAGTCTATGGAATACATAAGAATCAAGTTCCTGATAAAGCTTATTGCTTATTTTTTTTAGATGCTTGATGCTGTTTAATCGGGCAAAATAGGTTTTTTTCTTGCGGTATATACCGAAAGAAAATATGTCTCTGGCTTTGAGTTTCTGCTCTAAATTTCTCTGCTTTACCTGCTTTATAGTAAAATATTTTTCAAGCTGTGCAAAGAATTCCTTATCGCTGGCTTTAATATTTACAATGCGGTGGGTAGGCATTATCAAAAGGCCTTTCTGGCAATCAGTTAAAAATGCCATAAGATAATCAAGGTCTTTGAATTTATTTTTGAATTTTTTGTAATAGTCGTAAGATATCTCAAACCTGTGGTGACCGTCAGCAATTATCAACTTTGCTTTGGAAAAATCTTTGCAGAGGGCTTTTATGTCTTCTGGATCCTGTATTTTCCACAAACGGTTTGTGTTTTTGTCTCCATCCTTACAATTAATAAAAGGTTTAAATGATTTATATTTATTATAGACTCTCTTAAGAACCTTTAGCCTGGCAGCTGCTATGACGAATATCGGGCTTAAATTTGCCTCAACAACTCTTATTATCTTTTTCCTGTCTTCTTTCGGGGCCTGGTGGGTCCGCTCATGAGGAAAAATCGCCTGTTTATCCATATAAAGCAGGCTGATCACCCCATAACGGGTTATTTTTTTTGAGTTGAGTTTATATTGCTGTTCGTAAAGATAAAGGGAATCTTTATCGTCTTGGACTAAAACTCCCCGGTCCAACCAATCCTCGAAGGTCTTGCGTTTAATAGGGTAATCGTTTTTCTCAGCCAATAAAACCCGGGAAAAATTAAACAAGGACCTGTTTCTTAAGACCCTGAGGTCTTCCTTGCTGATTACGTCATAAGGAGGGCAGGTAACATCCGAAAAGTCTTCAATCCTTTCTTTATTATATAAAGTGGCCCGAAAAGGTTTTAATGCTTGGGGCATCTATTATTTTTCCTTTTTTGGTTTAGGGCAGGTTGTGCTGTCACAGCTATCGCACTGCGGTTTTGGTTCTGGCTTATCGTTTTGAGCTGAAATCTTTTTATAATCAGTTTGATAAAACCCATTTCCTTTAAATATTAACCCTGCTCCGGCCGAAATAAGCCTTTTCACCTTGCCTCTGGCTTTGCAGATCCGGCAGGTTGTCAGAGGCTTATCACTCATCTTTTGAAAAGCCTCAAATTGCTTTCCGCAGCTAGAACATTCGTATTCGTAAGTAGGCACTTATCACCTCACTTTTTAAGTCGTAATTTAAAAATTAAGATTTAAAAATCGCCGACTAAAGATATTTTTGCCTAAATTATAAAATATTGATTTTATACACATAATTTTATATCAGATTTTATTTGCGTAGCCTTGCCCACTCCTCAAGAAGTTTGCGTTCGCGTGAAGAAATTTTTTTTGGTATCTCGATATCTATTTCAACAAGCTCATCTCCCAGGCGTTTTGTCCTTAAATTGGCAAGACCTTTTCCTTTAAGACGGAAAATCGTATTAGGCTGAGTTCCGGCCGGTATTTTCATCTTAACGCTTCCGGCTAAAGTAGGCACATCTATATCAGCCCCGAGAATAGCTTTTAAAAGATCTATCTTCAGCTTAGCCCGGATATTATCGCCTTCTCTTTTAAATAATGGATGAGGCCTGACATCAATATAAAGGTATAAATCACCCCTGGCGTCGCTTGCAAAATGAGCCTCATTCCTGAGACGCAGAACTGAACCTGAATCTACGCCTTGAGGTATCGTGACTTTAAGATTTTTCTTGCCCTTAATTCTTCCCTCGCCGGAACATTGCCGGCAGCGGTTTTTTATGACTTGTCCGCTTCCCTGGCATTGAGGACAGGTCTGGGTAAAACTTATAAATCCGCCTAAACCGCTTCTTATAGAACCTCTCCCCTTACAGCCAGGACAACTGACTTTTGAAGAGCCGGGCTCTGCCTTATTTCCATGACAACGAGGGCAGTCATCATAACGATAATAAGAAACATCTTTCTCGCAGCCAAAAGCAGCTTCCTCAAGGGTAATTGTTGTCTGAAGCTGTATGTCTTCACCGACCCGTCTTCTGGCTCTGCCTGATCCGGTCCTGGAACCAAAGATATCTGAACCGAAATCGCCGAAAAAATGCTCAAATATATCACCGAAACCGCCGCCCATATTCCCGAATATACTTGAAAAATCAGCTCCCCGGAATATATCCTCTGTTGTGTAACGGGAATCTATGCCTGCATGGCCGTATTGATCATAAAGTTCTTTTTTCTTGGGATCGCTTAAAACAGCATAAGCTTCTGATATTTCTTTAAACTTTTCTTCAAAGCTCTTTTTATCTGAAGGCTGAGCCCGGTCAGGGTGATACTTCATGGCCAGCTGACGGTAAGCTTTTTTGATCTCATCTAGGCTTGCACCTTTAGACAAGCCCAATACCTCATAATAATCTCTTTGAGTTCCCATCATAGTTATTTCGTTAGTCCATAGTGAATAGTCCGTAGTCCATAGCTTATATTGGATTAGAATATAAGATCGATTCAATATATTTTCTATGGACTATCGACTACGGACTATGGACTATTTATTGTCGTCCTTATACTCAGCGTCAACCACTTCCGGTTCTTCCGGCTTATCATCTCCGGAACCAGAATCCTGCCCCTGGCTGGCTTGGCCAGCTTGCTCTTTGGAAGCACCCTGCTGAGCCTGAGCCTCAGATTGAGCCTTGTAAATCTGTTCTGCTAGTTTATGAGCTGCCTTGGTAAGCTCATCTACGGCTTTCTGGATCTGGTCATTGGAAGCATCATTCAACTTTAGAACAGATTTTAAGGCATCTAGTTTATTCTGAATGTTATTTTTTTCAGAATCCGATACTTTGTCTCCGTAATCTTTCAGGGATTTTTCAGTAGAATAAGCTAAGGTATCGGCCTGGTTTCTGAGCTCAACAGTCTCTTTGCGTTTTTTGTCATCATCAGCAAACTGTTCCGCTTCCTTGACCATCTTTTCTATCTCTGTCTCTGACAACTTATCTGGCGCGGTGATCCTGATAGACTGTTCCTTGCCGGTACCTTTATCCTTAGCAGTAACATGGACAATGCCGTTAGCATCGATGTCAAATGTTACTTCTATCTGAGGCATCCCTCTTGGAGCAGAAGGTATGCCTACCAGATCAAACCTTCCCAATTCTGTATTATCAGCAGCCATCTGTCTTTCTCCCTGAAGAACTCTGATAGTGACTGCAGTCTGGTTATCTTCAGCTGTTGAAAAAATCTGGCTCTTTTTGGTAGGGATAGTAGTATTTCTTTCTATAAGCCTTGTGCATACCCCGCCAAGGGTCTCAATGCCCAAAGATAAAGGGGTTACATCCAAAAGGAGCACATCTTTTGTCTCTCCGGTTATAATAGATGCCTGGACTGCTGCACCCATAGAAACGCATTCCATAGGGTCAATGCCGCGCTCAATCTTTTTACCCACGTAATCCTCGACAAATTTCTGGACTATAGGCATCCTGGTCGGGCCTCCGACCATTATTATCTTGTCTATTTCGTTAGAGGTTAATTTGGCGTCTTTAAGCGCTTGCTGCATAGGCGGTTTACACCTGTCGATTATTGGAGCGACCAGCTCCTCAACTTTTGCCCGGTTTATACTCATGGTAAGGTGTTTTGGGCCGGTTGAGTCTGCAGTAATGAATGGCAGATTGATGTCAGTTGTCACGGTGCTGGAAAGCTCTATCTTGGCTTTTTCTGCAGCTTCACGCAGACGCTGCATAGCCATCTTATCATTACGCAGATCGATTCCGGTCTGTTTCTTGAAATCGTCAGCTATGTAGTCGATCAAAATATTGTCCATGTCTGTTCCGCCGAGATGGGTATCGCCATGGGTAGAAAGGACTTTAAAGCCGCCTTCTGCCCACATCTCCATTATGGTTACGTCTAAGGTTCCTCCGCCGAAGTCAAAAACCATGATTTTTAACTCTTTGCCGACCTTATTCAAACCATAGGCAAGGCAGGCTGCCGTAGGTTCGTTAATTATTCTCAGCACATTTAAACCGGCAATGGTTCCAGCATCTTTTGTGGCTTGGCGCTGGTTATCATTGAAATAAGCAGGCACTGTTATGACAGCGTCCTTTACTTCTTCGCCAAGATAGCTCTCGGCATCCTGCTTAATCTTCTGCAGGATAAAAGCTGAGATCTGCTGGGGAGTATATTCTTTACCGTAGACTTTAAACTTAAAGTTTGTCCCTATTTTTCTCTTAGCAGCTATTATTGTACCTTCAGGATTTACTGAGGCCTGTCTCCTTGCTGGTTCGCCGACTAACCGCTGATCGTCTTTGGTAAAAGCTACAACCGAAGGAAAGGCTTTACCGCTGGCAACTCCAGCACCTTCAGCTGAAGGAATTATCGTTGGTCTGCCTCCCTCCATAGCTGCAGCAGATGAATTTGATGTTCCTAAATCGATTCCGATTACGCGTGCCATCTTAACCCTCCTTATCTATCTCTTCATCCTCTTGATTTTCTTCTAGTATTTCTTCGTTCTCTGCCGGATCCGCTGGCGTAAGCTTTTCTTTGGGCCTGCGGACCTTTACTTTTGCCGGCCTGATTATCCTGCCGTTTAGCGTATAGCCTGGCTGCATCTCTTCCTCGACAATATCAACATCGGTATTGTCATCTTCAACAACTTCAAGGGCCTCGTGCTGGTGGGGATCGAATTTCATCCCTAATGCTTTTATCCTATCTAGCCCTTTTGCCTGCAAAAGGCTATGCAGTTGTTTAGATATCATGTCAACTCCCTGATGCAGAAGGTCAAAATCTTTCTTCTGATCTGCAGCCTTAACCCCTCTTTCAAAATTATCGAGGATGTTAAGAAGCTCCATTATCAGGCCTTCATTGGCAAACTTGATAAATTCTGCCCTTTCTTTAAAAGAACGCTTGCGGTAATTATCAAAATCAGCTTGAAGCCTAAGATATTTATCCCAGAGCTGGCGGTAATCATCTTCTGTTTTTTTCTCCTGAGATTCAAAATTCTTCGTTATTTCAATATCAGGCTTGGCAACCTCTTCTTTTTCTTGCTCTTTATCTTTATCTTTTTTAAACATTGAAGTTTTATTATTTAAACAAAAAATTCCAGCATCTCCTGTACCTGGTTTTTAACCGAATAAAGACAGGATACTGCTTTTAGATAATTCATCCTCATCGGCCCTAAAAGAGCCAAAGCAATGCCCAAAGATTCTTCCCTTAATCCTGAGACCAAAAGTGAACAATCGGATATCTCAGTAAAACCGATATCGTCTCCGATTAGGATCTGCACTTTCTCATCAATAGAGTTAAACAGGATGTTCTGAAGCTCGTCCATGCGCACTTCCAAAGCAGTGAAGATATTCCTTAAACGCTGTATATCTTCGAATTCAGGCTGCTCTAGTATGAATCTCATGCCTTTATAAAAAAGTTTCTCTCCTTTACCGGATACTGCTATTAATGAAGTATAACCGCTGAACTTATTCAAGGCATCTAAGGAGAATTCTATCAGGTCATTAAAGGTGATATTAGAAGAATCATCCCTGGTAAAACCTAAAGGATTATCCTTTACTATATCTTCTTCCTTGAAATGCCCTACGTAGCGTTTGAATCCGGATTTTGTAGGCACTCTTCCGCTGGAGGTGTGAATATGAGATAAAAAACCCTGTTGTTCTAAAGACAACAACACATTACGCACAGTCGCCGGGGAATACTTAAGGCTGTACTTTTTGCAAAGATATGAAGAGCTTATGGGTTTGGATTCGTTGATGTAACTATCTACGACCAGATCAAGGATCTCCTCTTCCCGCTCTCTTGTATCTACATATTTAGACATATCTTTACCTACCTTTAGCACTCTTATCTTGAGAGTGCCAAGATATTAACATATGTATTTAAATTAGTCAAGCTAAACTGTATTTACTCAATATTCATCAAGAGGTTGTTTAGCTGACCTTCTGGATTTTCTGCGCTGTTTCTCCCACTTATGCTTTTCTTTATCCAATTGTTTGGTCAAAGCTGAAAAGGCCTTGTTCACTGCCAGGGATACATTCTGACCTTTCTCATCAGCAACCAAGACCTTTGAAGAAGGCAGATACAAATGCGACCGGCAGAAAAACTGGTCTTTATGTGGATTTTTCTCCAGATGAACGGATATATGGATCGGATCGTCGCGGTGAAAAATTTTAATCCTTCTCTCTATCTTTCTAAAGTTATTGTCAAGAACATTAGTGATGAAATCGCTCTTTTCCAGATATTTAAAAGATACATCAATTCTCATTACTGCCCCTTTCTGCTAATTATTCAGGCCCGGACAATCCCGGCGCCTACATAGATTTACAAGTATAGTCTCCTTATCTCTATCTTTATTTTTTAAAAACTATATCTCTGCCCTCGAGATCGATTATTATTTTTTCGCCTTCCTTTATCTGCCTATCTATGAGCTTTACGCTCAAAGGGTTGATTATCAATTTCTGGATTGTCCTTTTTAAGGGTCTTGCCCCATATTCTGGGCTAAAACCTTTATCGGCGATAAAATCCAGAGCTTGAGCAGTTAATTTTACATCAATTTTCTTATCTTGCAACCTAATCTTAAGCTGAGCCAGCTGAATACCGACTATCTTTTTAATATCTTCCAGCTCCAGATTCTCAAAAACTATTACCTCATCAATCCGGTTCAAGAATTCAGGCCTGAAATGCTGTTTTAATTCTCTTAATATGTTCTGTTCAATGCCCTTCTTCTTAAGCTGAGGATCTTTAAATTGATCACTTGCAATATTGGAAGTCATTATTATCAGGCAATTCTTAAAATTTACTATCCTGCCCTGAGAATCAGTCAGGCGTCCTTCATCCAGGACCTGAAGCAGGATATTAAAAACATCAGGATGAGCCTTTTCAATCTCATCAAAAAGTATTACTGAATAAGGCTGCCTTCTTATTTTTTCGCTTAACTGGCCTCCCTGCTCGTATCCGACATAACCAGGAGGCGCTCCGATAAGCCTGGATACAGCAAACTTCTCCATATACTCACTCATATCTATAGTTATAAGATGATTCTCGCTGTTAAACAAGAACCAGGCTAAACTCTTAGCCAGCTCTGTCTTGCCCACTCCGGTAGGACCTAAGAAAATAAAAGAGCCAAGGGGCCGGTTTGGATCAGAAAGACCTGAACGCGATCTTCTTACGCATTCAGAAATGCGCCTGATTGCCTCTTCCTGGCCCACCACCCTTTCTGAAAGAGCCTCCTCCATGCGTAAAAGCTTTTTTACCTCTTCTTCTATAAGATTAGTGACCGGTATACCTGTCCAGCGCGAGACTATCTCAGCTATATCCTCTTCATCGACAACTTCCTTAAGCATCTTTTCTTTACCCTGTAGCTTCGACAACTCCTGGTTTAGCCTTGAAAGGGACTGTTCTGACTCAGGTATCTTTGAATAACGTATCTCGGCAACTGCCTGCAGTTCTCCCTTCTTCTCGATTTCCAGACTTTGGTTCTTCAGCTTTTCTATGTTCTCTTTTTCTTTTTGTATCTTACCGATAAGGTCTTTTTCTTTGATCCAGTGTTTTTTCAAAGATTCTAATTTACTGTTAAGGCCTGAAATCTCATTGGATATTTTTCCGGCCTGTTCCTGCGATGCTTTATCTTTAGAGATAGCTTGTTTCTGTATTTGCAGCTCAAGGATCCTTCTCTCCAGTTTATCGATTTCTTCAGGCTTTGAATCGATTGCAATGCGCAAACGGGAAGCCGCTTCATCTATCAAGTCGATTGCTTTATCAGGAAGAAATCTTCCTGAAATATACCTTGAAGAAAGGATAGATGCGGCTATCAAGGCTGAATCTTTATAACGGACTCCATGATGAACTTCGTATTTCTCTTTTAATCCTCTAAGGATAGCGATTGTCTGCTCCGGTGTCGGCTCTTTGACCATAATCTGTTGAAACCTTCTTTCGAGGGCTGCATCTTTTTCTACATATTTTCTGTACTCATCTAAAGTTGTAGCTCCTATGCAGCGCAGATCGCCTTTAGCCAGTGCGGGCTTTAACATGTTAGCAGCATCTACGGCACCTTCAGCCTGGCCGGCTCCTACTAAAGTATGCAGTTCATCGATAAAAAGTATTATTTCTCCCTGCTTTGCCTGTATCTCTTTAAGCACCCCTTTTAATCTTTCTTCAAACTCTCCTCTGAATTTTGAACCGGCAACTAATGAGCCGAGATCTAAGGCGAGTATTTTCTTTTCCTTAAGGCCTTCAGGAACATCGCCAAAAGCTATCCTTTGAGCAAGGCCTTCAGCAATTGCGGTTTTCCCGACTCCGGGCTCGCCGATTAATACCGGGTTGTTTTTGGTCCTTCTTGATAAGACCTGAATTACCCTTCTGATTTCCTCATCCCTGGCTATAACCGGGTCTAATTTTCCAGCTTTTGCCAGATCAGTAAGGTTACGGGTGTATTTTTCGAGTGCCTGATATGCATCTTCTGACTGCAGAGAATCTGCCCTTTGCCCTCCCCTTAACTGCCTAACAACAGTCATCAGGTCATCGGCAAAAACACCTTGTTTTGATAAATACCCGTATAAAAAACCCTGCTTTTCTTTAGCCATGCCAAGAACAAAGTGTTCGCTGCTTACGTAGTCATCCCCCATATTATTTGCTATCTCCCTGGCAGAAGCAACAAGCTCGATGAAACGGTTTGAGGCATATACCTCTTGCCTGCCTCCAGAAACCTTTGGTAAAGATTTTACAAACTCCTCTAGCTTAGCTTTAAGGTCTTCTTCATCGATCCCAAGATTTCGAAATATTTCCGGAACGATACCGGCCTGTTCTTCATAAAAAGCAAGCAAAACATGTTCAGGCGAATAACTCTGGTGGCGGTATTTCTTGGCCAGATGCATCGCCTGCATTATTGCTGCCTGTGTTTTTAAAGTTAATTTATCTAGGTTCATTATATCTCCGGTTTCTTAACAGCTTTTGGCTTGGAAATGCTATTTTAACCAATCTATTGCACATTTACTGAAATTTCCTTTTCTTTTTCCTCTTCCCTTTTTGGTATTGAAATCGCAAGTACCCCTTTTTTGTGTGTGGCTTCTATCTTGCTGGGATCAACAGTTTTAGGAAGAGCCAATGCACGGTAAAAATTTCCCTGAAATCTCTCGCAACGGTAATAATGTTTTTTCTTTTCTTCCTTTTTAGTATCCTTTTTAGCGCTGATAGCCAAGGTGTCGCCTTTTATTTTAACATTAATGTCCTTCTGGTCAAATCCCGGCAAATCAACATCTATGTAGACCTTGTTCTCGTCTTCGGAAATATCTATGCGTGGTGACAAACTGGTTGTCTCATCCTGTGTATAATGGTCTACAGAGCTGCTGAAAAGCTTGTTGATTTCATTTTGCAAATCGTCCAAGAGACTAAATGGGTTGTTTTGATACTGGACAAGTTTCATGGGTTCACCTCCTTTTATTGGTTATTAGCACTCCCAAGCCAAGAGTGCTAAGATCAAATCAAAAAAAATCAATCTTTTGATTCCATCCTAATAATTAGCTTTACACCGTTTAAATTTACTCCTTTTTCATGCATCAAATATTTTATATATTTAAGGCGTTTAATTTCCTTTGATGAAAAAAGCTTACTGTGTTTCTTACGCTTTCTATCTCTTAGCAAGCCCTGCTTCATTATTTCATGTAAAACATGATATTGCATATGCAGCAGTTCACAAACAATATTCATCGGAAACAAAGGCTCGTCGCCGGGTATCTCAAAATCGAATTGTTTTTCAATCTCTTCCCAATCCATTGACAACCTCTTAACTTTTTAACTCTATCAAACCTTTTATTCAACTATTTTATACAATATTTTTTAGAATTTGTCAATATATTTCTTAAAAAATTTTTAACTTTTTCTTAATTATTTTTTGATTAT
>JAFGHG010000105.1 GCA_016939345.1 Candidatus Omnitrophota bacterium | reverse complement strand
TCTTTTCAAAATATAATTTTTTTTATCGTACCCATAACAATAACCTATTTATTTTTATCACATCCCATAATAGATGTTATTTTGCGCCGCGGAGATTTTGATGTGCATTCTTTGAAAATTACCTCTTCAGTGCTTTTTTACTATTCTTTCGGTCTCTTCTTTTTTTGCGGTATAAAGCTTCTGGTAAATACATTTTATGCTTTAAAGGATACTGCCACTCCGGCCAAGGTAACTTTAGCCTCTCTGATTATAAATATCATCTTAAGCGCAGCCCTGATGTATCCTCTAAAGATTGGCGGTGTGGCTTTAGGAAGCAGCCTGGCTGCAATTTTTAATTTTTTTCTGCTATACCGTCTTTTATTAAAGAAAATAGGCCATGTTGCCTGGCAGGATACCAGACTGCAATTTCTGAAAGTACTGCTTTTAAGCTTAACCGCTGCTGTGTCGGCGAGATTTCTCTGGGATTTTTTAGTTTACGATAAATATATAAAAGCTTTCATAACCGCTGTACTTTCTTCGGGCATTTTTATCATTGGTGGATACGCCTTAGGTCTTAAACAAGTCCAGTATCTTAAGCAGTTTATATTTGCCAGGAAACAGCTGAAGCCATGAATATCAAAAATAAAGTAAATTCTCTTGGAGATAACCCAGGAGTCTACATAATGAAGTCTAAACAGGGCAAGGTGCTTTATGTCGGCAAAGCTACTTCTTTGCGTAAGAGAGTCAGAAGTTATTTTCTGGGCAGATCATCCGCCAAAACAGAGATGCTTATGGAAAATGTTTTTGATATCGAGGTCATTAATTGTGACAGTCCCCAGCAGGCGTTGATACTTGAAGCAGCTCTTATAAAGGAAAGAAAGCCAAAATATAATATATCTTTACGCGATAACAAGACTTATCCTTATATCGAGGTCACCAGGGAAAAGATCCCTAGAATCTTTATTTCCCGCCCAAAAAAAAGGACAAAAAATATTCTTTTCGGCCCTTACCCAAAAGCAAAATTGTTAAAGCCGGCTCTTAATATGATCCGTAAGGTTTTTCCCTATTGTTCCTGCAGGAATCTGCCAAAAAAAGAATGCCTTTTCTATCATATTAATTTGTGCCCGGCTCCTTGTTCAGGGAAAATACCGCTTACAGAGTATAGAGAAAATATTAAAAATATATGCAAGATACTTAAAGGCCAAAGGCAGCAGCTGATAAGGGATCTGGAGAAAAAAATGGATGAATTTTCAAAAAATGAGAATTTTGAAGAAGCTGCCAGGATAAGAGATAAGCTTTATGCCATTGAGAATCTTTACAAAGGAAGCCCTAAAGAGCACCAGGTTTTAGCTTTAAAATCAAGCCTGGGATTGGGGAAAATCCCCCTTCTTATAGAGGCAGTAGATATATCTTCCTTGGGCGGCAGGCAGGGAGTCGGCTCACTGGTGGTATTTCGTGACGGCCGGCCTGATAAATCAGGCTATCGTCGTTTTAAGATAAAAACAGCCAGAGAAAACGATGATTATGCCATGATTCAGGAAGTCCTTTTTAGGCGTTATAGCCGGTTATTGAAGCAAGGAGAAAGCCTTCCTGACTTGGTGATTGTAGATGGAGGCAAGGGCCATGTTCTTAAGGCCAGGGAAGTATTTGATAAACTAAATATCAATCCTGCTTTGGTAGGCATAGCCAAACAAAACGAGGAGGTTTGGTTTGCTGATAAACCCTTGCCTTTGAAATTAAGCAAATCCGAGCCGGCTCTTCACTTAATACAGCAGATAAGAGATGAGGCTCATCGCTTTGCCCATTCTTACCAGTTGAAAAGACGCAGCATGAACATACGAAAGAGTAGAGAGTAGAGGTTAGAGAGTCAATACCGGCAGAAATTATGAAGGGTCCGGGTTTGCCCGGCCCGATAATCCCAAGGGATAAGGATGACCAATTTTGAGAGAAAAGTACTTAAGGTTGTCTGCAAAATACCTTTAGGCCAAGTGCGAAGTTATAAATGGGTTGCAGAAAAATCCGGCCGGCCAAAAGCCTACCGAGCAGTAGCCAATGTTTTGGCCAAGAACCCTTTTCCTTTGCTTATACCTTGCCACAGGGTGGTCAGATCAGATAGTGATTACGGAGGTTATTCCCTGGGAAGAGAGTTAAAGCGCAGGCTAATAAATTTGGAAAAAAAAATAAAAGATGTGGTAGAATAAAGAACTGAAGGAGGCCTTTGATGGAATATTATAATAATCTTTTAGACCTTATGATCGAAAAGAAAGCCACTGATATATTTTTAAGAGTTGGCAGCAATATCAGAGGCAGGATAAACACAAGCGTTGAAGTCATACGTGACGAGGTTTTGACCATAGAGACAATGAGCAAGATCGTTGAAGCCATAACCGATGATGCCGGAAAAGAAAAGCTTAAATCTTGCCGGGCTTGCGAATTTACCCACTGGCATCATGATTATCCGGAAAAAGACTGCTGGCGATTCAGAGTCGGTATATTCTATCAAAGGAATACCCCGGCTATAGTCGTCAGGAAGATAGACCTGAATATCCCTGATTTCAGGAGTCTTAACCTGCCTCCTGAATTGCTTAAGAATCTTTCAAACGAGCGCAGGGGGATAGTCCTTCTTACCGGAATAACCGGTTCTGGAAAATCAACAACCATTGCCAGCATGATGAAGTATATTAACGAAAACTTGAAGAGGCATGTGTTGACAGTAGAGGAACCGATCGAATTTACTTTTAAAGATAAAAAATCCGTTATCAACCAGAGAGAGCTTGGTATAGATGTTGGCAGCTATAATGATGCCCTAAAACAATTCGCTTTGCATTCGCCCGACGTTATTTATATTGGCAACATACGCGATGCCGAAACATGCCATGCTGCTTTGACAGCTGCTGAAACCGGCGTGCTCGTTTTCTCAACACTTCATACTGTAAATGCTACTTCTACTGTCGAAAGGATAATCAATTTTTTCCCTCCGCACCATCACGCTCTTATTATGGATCAGTTGTCTTTTCTTCTAAAGGGGGTTTTGTCCCAAAGGCTTCTTCCTTTGGCTGACGGATCAGGGCTTATCCCGGCCTATGAAGCCATGGTCTTAAGCCCTTCCGTTTCCCGCCTGATCAGAGAGAACAAGATTTGGGAAATTCCAAGATATTTAGCTGAAGGTGATATCTATAGGATGAAAACCTTTCATCAATGCCTTGTTGAACTTGTTGAATCAGGCAAAGTTACTTTTAATACCGCTATTGAATATGCAGACAAGAAAGAAGAACTGGAATTAGCTTTGCGTAATAAAGGATTGATGCAATAATGCAGTGATTTAATTTCATGCCCCTTGCAGAACCCGCTTCCCTTTTTATTGACCCGTTATCCAGGTTGGTTATGGAAGATTTAAATAAAGAGATTTACGAATTAGAACAAGAAGTAAGTTTGTTAAAAGATCTTCTGAAAGTTGATGAAAAACGCCTAGAAGTCAAAGCCTTGCAATTGAAGATGTCTGAGCAGGGTTTCTGGAACGACCAGAAACAGGCAGCAGAAATAATCGCCAGCCTTAAAGACGTAAAGGGCGATGTAGACGATTGGGATGAGTTGAGTGAAAAGCTTAAAGACATAAAAGACCTTTACTCGCTGCAGGATTCCGGCTTGAAAGAAGAACTGGCTAAGGAGTTAAAAAAACTACAGTCAGACTCGAATAATCTTCGTTTACGCATATTATTCAGCGGAAAGTTTGACAATTCCAACGCCATAGTGGAGATTAATTCCGGCGCCGGCGGCACAGAAGCCTGCGACTGGGCTTCTATGCTTTTTAGAATGTATTTTCGCTGGGCTGAGAGCAAAAAGTTTAAACTAAAAGTCCTTGATGAAGTAAGAGGAGAGGAAGCAGGAATAAAAAATATAACTTTTTTTATAGAGGGGCGCAGGTCATATGGCCTGCTTCGTTCTGAAAAGGGTGTGCACAGGCTGGTTAGAATATCTCCTTTTGATTCGAATAAAAGACGCCATACCTCTTTTGCTTCCATAGATGTTTTGCCTGAGATCAAAGATGATATCGAAATCGGGATAAAGCAGGATGATCTTAAGATAGACACCTTTCGTTCTTCCGGCGCCGGCGGCCAGCACGTAAACGTGACGGATTCAGCCGTAAGGATAACACATTTGCCTACAGGTATAGTAGTCAGCTGTCAGAATGAGCGTTCTCAACATCAGAATAAGATAACAGCCCTTAAGATTTTAAAAGCGAAGCTTTATGAGATAAAAGAGGAAGAAAATAAAAAAGAGTTAGAATCAGTTTCGGGTAAAAAACAGAAGATAGAGTGGGGTTCGCAGATCCGCTCTTATGTCTTACATCCTTATTTGCTGGTAAAAGACCACAGGACTAACCAGGAAGACCATGATGCTAAAGCTGTACTTGACGGAAAAATAGACGATTTTATTTATTCTTTTTTAAAGCATTGGGCAGTGAATTAATCTCATGTTAAAAAATATAGTTATTAAAAGTTCTCAAGCCAAGATAAGCCGGCTTAAGCCTAAAGTCAATATAACCTTCAATAAAGAACTGCCTACCCCTTCTATCCGTGAAATATCACGTTTTGCCGAAATGGTCAGCAAGGTAAATTCTTATGAAGAAGAGATGCTAAAGGCTAAAGATGATTATTTTAAGGTTAAAACCTCTGAGTACCGTGATTTAATAAGCAGAAAGATAGCTTCCTTAAATTTTGAAGAATGGCGTCAGGCAGTCGATCCGATATTCGAAGAAATCCTTCCTCATTTCTTTGCTATGGTCAGGGAGGCCGCAAGACGGACCTTGAATATGCGGCATTTCGATGTGCAGATTCTCGGCGGCATTATTTTGAATAAAAACAAGATTGCCGAGATGGTTACCGGCGAAGGCAAGACCCTGGTTGCGACACTGCCGGCTTCTCTTAATGCCCTTGTAGGTGCCGGAGTGCATATAGTAACGGTTAACGACTATCTGGCTAAAAGAGATATGGAATGGATGTCGCCCATATTTGAATTTCTTGGTTTCAGTGTTGGGGTCATCCAGAACGATATGGAGAAAGAAGAGCGCCGCCTGGCTTATTCGCGGGATATAACTTATGGGACAAATAATGAATTCGGTTTTGACTACTTAAGAGATAATATGGTCAACAGCCTTGAGGCTATGGTCCAGAGACATCACTATTTTGCTATTGTAGACGAAGTAGATTCTATTTTGATCGATGAAGCCAGAACCCCCCTTATTATTTCAGGTCCGGCTGAAAGCAATGTCCAGAAGTATTATGCTGCTGATAAAGTTATAAGACAGTTAAGAGTTAAAAGGATTATCCAGAGTTTTGACAATAAAGATGAGACCGTTACCATAAAAAATACTGACGGAAGCGAAACCACCATGACTCCGGCTGAACTTGATGAAAAATATGATGCTATTTTTGAAGAGAAAAACAACCACGCTTATTTTACTTCTCAGGGCGAGAGAAGGTGCGAAAAACTGCTTTCTGTAAGTAGCATATCTGACGAATCTCCGGACAGTCTTTCTAACCCCTGGAGTCATTACCTTACCCAGAGCCTGACTGCTCATTATGGATTTGCAAAAAACGTTAAATATATAATCAAAGAAGGTAAAGTCCTGATAGTCGATGAATTTACCGGACGGCTTATGCCTGGGCGCCGATGGTCTGATGGCCTGCATCAGGCGGTAGAAGCAAAAGAAGGCCTTCGCATCCAAGAAGAAAGCCAGACTCTTGCCACCATAACTTTACAGAATTATTTCAGGATGTACCAGAAATTAGCCGGCATGACCGGAACAGCTTACACAGAAGCTAATGAATTAAACCATATTTACAGCCTGGACGTAACGGTCGTGCCTACAAATCGTCCTTTGCTTCGGGTTAATGAATCGGACCGCATATATAAGAATAAGAGAGGGAAATTCAACGCTGTCATCGAAGAAATCATTCATATGCATCAGCTGAAGCGTCCTGTGCTTGTGGGGACTGTTTCTATTGAAGACTCAGAAGAGCTTTCTTTTCTTCTTGGCAAAAAAGGAATAGAACATAATGTGCTTAATGCCAAGTATCATGAAAAGGAGGCCAGCATTGTTGCTCAGGCCGGAAGGCCCTCCCAGGTAACGATAGCTACCAACATGGCTGGTAGAGGCACTGATATCATCCTTGGAGGAAATCTTGATTTTTTTATCAAAGACATATTGTTCAAAAACAACATTTTGGCAGATAATCCCCAGTACAATGCCGAATACAGCCAATTGCATAAGAAGTATAAGGAGAATTTTTCTAAGGCCCACGAGGAAGTGGTCAGTCTGGGGGGATTGCATATAATAGGAACTCAGAGGCATGAAGCAAGGAGAATCGATAATCAGCTTAGAGGCCGTTCAGGCCGGCAGGGTGATCCCGGGTCCTCCCGTTTTTATGTATCGCTTGAGGATGATTTGATGAGGCTTTTTGGTTCAGAGAGGATATATTCGCTTATGGAGACCTTAGGTTTTTCAGAAGATCAGCCAATAGAGCACCCGATAATAAACCACTCTCTTTCAGTAGCCCAGAAAAGAGTTGAAAACCACAATTTTGAAATAAGAAAACAATTGCTTCAGTTTGATAACGTCATGAATAAACAGAGAGAAGTGATATACCGTCAGCGCAGGGAGATTCTAGAAAGCGCTGATTTTTCACAGGAAATACTTTCTATGGTTGATGATGTCGTAGCCAAGAACCTGCCTTTTTATTTCCAGGAAGAGAGAGATCTGTTAGGGCTTGAGCACTGGATTAAATCGAAATTTGATCTGCAATTATATAAAGAAGAGTTAGGCTTAAGCGAAGACGAAATTAAAAAAATATTAAAGGATAAGATCAATGAGACTTACCGGAAAAAAGAAAAGGAGCTGGGCCCGGATAACATGAGACAAATGGAAAAAATGCTTTCGCTTTGGGTTGTGGATTCTCGCTGGAAAGAGCATCTTTTGACCATGGATCATATGCGCGAAGGCATACACCTTAGGGCTCATGCCCATGTTGACCCTTTAGTTGAATATCAAAAAGAGACTTTTTTTGCTTTTGAGGAAATGGTTTCTTCTATCAAAGAAGGAATAGTAGAGATAATCTTAAGGGCTAAAATAAAGGTCGCCGAGAAAGAAACCAGCGTATTCAGCGATTCTCCCAAGACTTTTGTTCATAGCCAGTATTCTCCTTTAAACAAAAAAGAAGAGCCAGGCCCGGTTGACAATCCTAAGCCTTCTGCCAATAAAGTTGGAAGAAATGATCCCTGCCCTTGCGGTAGCGGTAAGAAATTCAAGAAATGCTGCGGGGCATAATTAATCCATAGTCGAGAGTCCATAGCTCATAGTTTATGGTTAAATATATTCTTTTGATATTAAGCGCAGCTTTGTGCGGCCTTTCCTTTAACCAGCCTGACTTTTCTTTCCTGATCTGGTTTTCTTTAACCCCCTTTTTTTACTGCTTGCGCAGCGGCAAACTCAGGCAAGTTTTAAAATACGGTTTTGTCTTTTCTTTTTTATTCTACGCAATATCCATGTTCTGGCTTAATCATGTGACAATCCTGGGGTTTTTTGCCCTGCTTTTATATTTTTCTTTTCTTTTTCTTGGATATGCCGCCGCCGCCCGCTATTTCATAATCAGGCCTTTCAGGATTTTTACTTTATCTTTTCTTTGGTTGGTTTTTGAGTATTTAAGAGAGAATATCTGGCCGGACTGCGGCTGGGCCAATTTGGCTTATTCACAGTTCAGAAATCTAGGGCTTATCCAGGCAGCTGACATCTTCGGGGCTAAATTCATTTCTTTTTTAATAGTAATGGTAAATATTTTCTGGCTGGATGTTTTTTATTATTTTAGAAAAACTCCGGGAATTAGAATCAAAAAAATTCAAATACTGAGAAATTCTATTTTTATATTTTTGGTTATTTTACTGTGTTTTGGGTATTCTTTGTACCGGCTTAAGACATGCAGGCCTTCTTCAAGCATAGAAGTCACTTTGATACAGCCGGCAATACCTGAAGAGGCAAAATATGATTTTACCTCAAGCCCGGGAGTTGTAAGGTCGCTTATTTATTTAGGAAAAAAATCCAAGCCTAAAAGTTTAGTTATTTTTCCTGAGGCGGCCTGGCCTTTTGTTGTTAGCGAAGAAAACATAGAAGATTTACAAAGCCTGGCAAAAACTACCAGTAATCCATGCCTTATAGGCGCAGTACGGTTGAAAGATAAGAAATTTTTTAACTCTGCCCTGTATTTCGATGTTGACGGCCGGCTCATTGGAGCTTACGACAAAATAAGGCTTGTTCCTTATGGAGAGTATGTGCCGCTCAGAAGATATTTAAGATTTATAAGCGTTATAAATAAGTTAGGCGATATGTCTGCGGGCCGCAGACCCGTCCGTTTTTCTTTTGATTCAAAATTTTTTACAGTGCTTATATGTTTTGAAGACGTCTTCAGCGACCTGGTAAGGGATTTTGCCAGAGAAAGCGATTTTTTGATAAATATCACCAATGATGCCTGGTTTTACGGTGAGCCCCAAAGCTCACAGCACCTGGCAATAATGACTTTCAGGGCTGTTGAAAACCGGATTTCGATAATCCGCAGCGCTAATACAGGTATAAGTGGCTGGGTTTCTTTTATGGGCCAGCCCCAGGCCATAAAACGCCAGGACAAAGAAGTGTTCTTTGAAGCTGCGGATTATTTTACAGTGGTTTTAAATGATCAACGCAGTTTTTATAATAAGTTTGGTGAGTGGTTTGTTGTCTTGGCCGAATTCATGCTTATATTTTTTTGGCTGATAACCCGCAAAAAAGAGGAGGTTCATTATGAAGATAGAGCTTGAAGTAATTAAATTTGAAAAACCGCAGGATATAAATGTAATAGTCGGGCAGTCACATTTCATCAAGACTGTTGAAGATATATATGAAATTTTAGTATCAAGCGTGCCGGCAATACAGTTTGGTCTGGCTTTCAACGAAGCTTCAGGCAAGTGTCTT
>JAFGHG010000104.1 GCA_016939345.1 Candidatus Omnitrophota bacterium | reverse complement strand
TCAGAGGAAATAAATGCTTCAAGGGTAAAGCCTACGCCGAGCAAGAAGTCAAAAATCCCCAGAGAGTTTTGACTACGACAGTCAAAACCCAAGGACTAGAGATTAAAATGCTTGCGGTTAAGACTAGCAAGCCCATACCCAAAGCCAAGATCAACCAGGCAATGAAGCTCATAAAAAAATTCCGGCTTAAGAAGCAAGTCCATGCCGGAGAAGTGGTTATAAAAAATATTTTAGGCCTAGATGCTGACTTAATTGCCACAAGAGACATATTTTTTTAAAGTATTACTTGACTCCGGATTGAGCAGGTAATAAAATAAATCCAACAAAAAGTCCCGAGTTTGAAGGGTTAAATCCCGGACTATCCGCCTAAAGCGGAACCGCCCAAATAATAATATTGAATTGGCGGGTAAAAAAAGTAAAACCTTCGCAAAATAAGCGAAGGTTTTTATTTTATATACTGCTAAGAACACTTGGATTTCTGGCCCTAGTCGATTCTGCAAAGATAATCTTTTTTTCTGCCTGTTTCCGACTATAGCCTTAATTTTCTTGCAGGTTGTGAAAACCTGAAGTTTATCTTATAGGTAAGGGGCGAGTGGAGTTTTTTATCATTAACAAGGAGGTGCTTGTATGGGTAGTTTTCAGGAGCTAAAGAACATTCAGATAATCATCCTGGGGTTATGTATTTCAGCTGCGACTATTTTTTCTACCATTATCCTTTCCAAAGGTTTTATGCAGATGAAAAAATTCAGCAATGAGATTATAACCGTAACCGGTTCAGCGGAAAAAAATATTGTTTCTGATAAAATAGTGTGGAACTCTTCGTTTTCCCGAAGAAGCCAGGCAATGACCGAAGCTTTCGACAGCCTCAAGGCTGACCTTAAAAAAGTCAAAGATTACCTTGTTTCTAAAGGCATAAAAGAAAATGAGATTACTGTTTCCCAAGTAAGCACAGCTGTCCTTTATAGAAAAAATGAAGAGGGTTATGACACAAACGACATAGAAGGTTACCTCCTGACACAAGGAGTAGAGGTGTCTTCATTTGATGTTAAAAAAATCGATACAGTTGCCAGGGAAGCTACCGAACTGATAGACCAGGGTGTGCAGTTTATCTCGGGAGTGCCTGAATATTTTTATACGAAACTAAGCCAGCTCAAACATGAGATGCTGGCCCAGGCTACAAAAGACGCTAAATTAAGAGCCGAGAATATGGCCAGCTCCACAGGTAATTCTATAGGTTTTATGCGTTCAGCCCGTATGGGGACATTTCAGATAACGCCGATTAATTCCTATGATGTCTCTTGGTATGGTAATAACGATACATCTTCATACGAAAAAAAGGTCATGGCAGTTGTACATGCTGCTTTTGCAATTAAAGAATGAATCGTTCAAAGGCCAGATAAATTTCTTTTTAAACTCAGATTTCTTGTTATAATTATTTAATTCGTGTAATCCGGATATGGCAGATTGTTTATCGCCATACAGCTGCTTTTATCTAGATTAAGTCAAACAGTTAAGACATATGGGTTTAATTTCACTTTTACAACAGGACCCCAGGGCCTTTATAATCCTGGTCCCGGTTCTGCTATATTCTGTAATCTTTCATGAGGTAGCGCATGGATGGGTTGCTTCTTTGTTCGGAGATGAAACAGCCAGGAATTCTGGCAGGCTTTCCTTGCTTCCTCAGTCTCACATAGATCCTATTGGTACCCTAGCGCTTTTTTTTGTCGGTTTCGGCTGGGCCAGGCCTGTGCCGGTTGACTACCGCAACTTAGGCCATTCCCGCTGGCCGATAATCGCAGTTTCTCTGGCCGGCTGCGTTACTAACATTTTAATAGCAACCCTGGCTTTGTTTTTACTGCAGTTTGACCCTGTTACCTCCAGCTCTTTACTTTCCTCGGTATTGCTTATTGCCGCTCAGATAAATCTGATCCTGGGTTCATTTAATCTTATACCCATACCTCCTCTAGACGGCTCAAGAGTTCTGATAGAATTTCTTCCTTATAGAGCCAAGTATCAATTAGCCAGGCTTGAGCCCTATGGCTTTTTTATAATCATTTTTCTTCTTTTCTTGGGGATCCTTGATCCCCTGATAAGGATAATACAGACTGTAATTATATTTTTTATAGGCCTGGCTTTTAGTTTTTTCAGATAAAGATTAATATGCAGCAAAAAAGTAGTGATGATTCAAGGCTGGCGTCGAGGCCGCCGCTTTTTGCCCGGATACTAGGATTTATCATAATTTTTGCATTACTCATATTTGGGCTCACAGATTATTTCAAAAAAAGCGGAAATAATTTTTTTACCCGCTTATCCCAAAAAGATAAAGCCTCGCCCTTTAAATACCACCAGCAGGCAAGATCCTTAATCGATAAGGGCCGCTTTGAGCAGTCAGAAGAAGCAGCCAAGAAAGCATTAAGCCTTGACCCTGATTTCTACCGTGCATATATGGATTTGGGCCAGGTCTATATTGCTTATGGAGAGTATATAAGAGCAGAGCAAGCTTATAAAAAAGCTCTTGAATTGCTTAAGCAGGCCCATTCTGGTCATCATAAATATAATATAGAGGTAGCATATTATAATCTGGGCTATATATATGAGCTGGAGAAACAAATTGATAAGTCTTGGGAAAATTACCGGAAAGCATATGAGATCAGAGTCGATTCTAAGAGCGAATTTTGGGATGAAAAAAAATATAAGATATTAAAATACGTAAAAGAAAACGATAAAGATAAATTTAGTGAGTATATTTTAAATACGACAGCACTGCCGGATGGTTTTTTCCGGAGAAAAGAGGCTATCCAGAAAAATCTCTATAAACGAGATGATCTGGTTATTAAAGATTGCAAGGAGTATTTAGAGCACAATCCTGCGACTTTTTATGCTTATAACATTTACGGCATAATGGCCACAGCTTTTATTTCCAAAGGAGATACGGATAAGGCTCTGGAGGCTTTGGAAAAAGTAAAAGAATGCAATCCTCCTGATTCATATATTCCTTGGATAAAATATTCTTATGCCCATATTTATTACCGCAATGATGATATGGAAAAGGCTGTGTTCTACGCGGAAGACGTATTGAACAATCATCCCGATTATGAGCGGATAGAGCATGTGAGGACGTTTTATAACCTGTTAAAATCCAGGCAAAAAGAATCCGTTCCTACAGATTAAGCTTAAGAAATATATAGTTGACAAAATACGGTATTGCTGATAATATAAATCAAATCTCAAGGTATGCTTAAAGGATTAGATATTAGATTAGCGCAAAGTCAAGGATACCGGGCTTTGCGTTTTTTAATGCTTACTTGAGTCTTTGGATGTATTGTCCTCAGTTCTTTGCCTGAAAGATTGGTTCAAATTTAACACGCAGCATTGATTATCAGAACTTAATACTTTAAGGTAAAAATTGTATCTATAGATCGGCAGCCCTGTTGACAGGGCATGAGTATGGTTTTTGGTAAAAAAGGAGACGAAAGTGGAAGAAGAGAAGAAGATTTACATTGGAAATCTTGAGTTCAGTGTGACCGAAAGTGATTTAGCTAAAGCACTCGAAGAAAAAAATCTTAATGCCAAAGAGATAGTGGTGATTATGGATAAATACAGCGGTCGGTCTAAGGGTTTTGGTTTTGCCGAATTTGAAACAGCAGAAGATACCCAGAAAGCTATTGATGCTTTGAATGGACAAGAGATAAAAGGAAGAGCATTAAAGGTAAACAAGGCTCAGAAAAGAAAACCGCGCAACGACAGCTTCGGCGGCGGCGGCGGCGGAAGAGGCAGCAGAGACAGACGCTACTAATCAGAAATTTTGTTTTAAAGGGCAGAGTAAAAACTCTGCCCTTTTTTTTTGCTTCTGTTTTGGTAAAGCTTGCCAATAATATGTTTTAAGCATAAAATATACCAAATGAATCTAAGACCGCCAGCTGATTATATTGAAATAACCACAAATATAGGATGTCCTAACAATTGTACCTATTGCCCTCAGGGAAGATTGATCCAAGCCTATAAAAAAATAAGCGATGTTAACCGGATGAGCTATGAGCTTTTTACCAAATGTATAGACAAAGTCCCAGCGAAAACTAACATATTGTTTTCCGGTTTAAGCGAAGCCTGGTTTAACCCCGACTGCACAAGGATGCTTGTTTACGCCCAGAACAAGCATAAAATACTGGTATATACGACGATGTCAGGTATGAGTATTGAAGACATCAGGATACTTGAAACACTTCCTCTTGAAGAATTCCACCTTCATCTTCCCACCGATGAAAATACCGAAAATATTGCAATTGACGATGATTACCTGCAAAAGCTTACCTACCTGAACGAAAGCAGGATAAAGGTTACTTATTCGTTTTTCGGGTTGAACCTTAAGAAATGCCTGGAACCATTTTTAAAAGGGAAAAAGGTATTAAAAAGAGATTTTCACAGCCGGGCTGGCAACATATATCTAAGCAAGATATTTGAAAACAGAAGAAAAAAAGGGAAAATTGACTGTGAGCTGCTTTACGGTAAGGGGCCGGTGCTGCTTCCTAACGGAGATGTGGTGCTTTGTTGCATGGATTACGGTCTTGAGTATATTTTAGGAAATTTAACTCGAAACTCCTGGGTTGAGCTTTTTTCTTCACAGGCTTTTTTAAAAGCCTGCCGTTCAAGGACCGACAGCTCAATAGATTCTATCTGCAGACGCTGTATTCAATCCCAGGATGTTGGTCTGCAAAGCAGAATAAACAATACCTTAGTTCCATTATTAATGCTGTACATGAAGAATCCCAAATCTCTTTTTAAGGCTATGGGAAAAATAGTCAGAAGACTTGTAAATAGTGATAAGAGCTGTAAATAAAAAGGAGGAGGATATGTCTTACAGAATTGTCAGGATTGTTTTTTCATTTTTGGTTATTGCTTTTTTTGCTTTTCCTCTTATGGCAAAACCTCCAAAACCCTTGAATTTAAGACATGCCGATAAAAATAAAGATGGAGTAGTCACAAAAAAAGAAATACACATGGAAAAAAAATGGGAAAAACACCAGCATTCAAAGGTCAACTCAAAACTCGAAGCAAAATATGACAGCGATGGAAACGGCTGGCTGGGGCCAGCGGAAGCAAAAGAAATGCTTAAAGATAGATACAGTCTTATACAAACTGAAGGCAAAGCCAAGGTAGACAGCCCTATTGAAGCTGAATATGATATAAACCATGACGGGATAATCGATAAAGAAGAAGCTGAAGATTTAAAAGAAGAGCTGGAGTAAACAGGCATGCTTATGAAGAAAAAGGTAGGCGTTATAGGCGCAGGAGTAGGAGGCCTTTCGGTAGCTGCTCGTCTTGCTTGTTCAGGATACGGGGTGAGTGTTTTTGAAAAGCTTCCCCGCTGCGGCGGAAGAGCAAATATAATTGAGGACCGGGGTTTCAGATTCGATACCGGGCCTTCCTTTGTCATGATGCCGGATTTTTTTAAAGAAATATTTGAATCCCTTGGCTTAAGAATCGATGATTATCTGGATTTAAAAATTTTGGATGTTAGCTATAAGATAATTTATGCAGACGGCCAGACCTTTACGGTCTATCGCGACAGCTCAAGAACAGAGCAAGAGCTGGAAAAGATAGAAAAAAACAGCAGTGTTAGATTTAAAGAATTTATTGATCAAACAGCGAAGTTTTACTATAAGGCAAAACCTTTTCTCTATAAAAGTTTTACTCCCAGAGATCTGCTTGATCCGAGGCTTTTGCCTCTTGCCTATCATTTAAAAGTAGGCCAGACCTACTGGCAGCTGGCTTGCAGATTTTTCAAGAGTGAGAAGCTCCGTTATGCTTTTACATTTGAGGCTATGTTTATGGGGGTATCGCCTTACAGGACACCGGCTTTCTACAGTATCATATCATACGCCGATCATATCCAAAAGATTTATCATCCTATGGGCGGGATGTATGAGATACCCAAGGCTCTGGAGAAGCTTGCTGAGTTTTTTGGTGCAAAATTAAATTATAACTGCCAGGTAGAGTCAGTTGCTCCCAGCGGTAAAGGTTACGCTCTTGAAACCAGCGCTGGATCAAGTGAATGTGACGTTTTAGTTTTTAATGCAGATTATTCTTATTCCCGCAACCATTTATTAAAAAAAGTACTTCCAGACTATGAGTACTCTTGTTCAGTGTTTCTGCTGTACTGGGGATTAAAAGAAAAAGTTATCGGCCCAGAACATCATAATCTTTTTTTATGTTCTGATTTAAAAGCTAACCTTGAAGACATATTTTCCGACAGGATAGATGAAAATAACTTTTCTTTTTATCTCCATGTGCCGACAGTAACTGACCGCTCGCTTGCGCCGGAAAACAAAGATATCTTCTATATCCTTATACCCACCTGTAATTTAAATAAATTTAAAGGCGATTTCAGCAGATTTGAAGACAAACTGAAACAGGCGGTTTTAAAAAGGCTGAACAAGTTTTACGGGCGGAATTTCCAAGAGCTTATCGAGGTAGAGCACAGATTTTATCCACGTGATTTTGTAGACCGTTACAACATCATGCATGGGGCCACCTTTGGCCTTTCTCATACCTTTAGGCAGAGCGCCTTTTTTAGACCGGCTAATTTTGACCGGGACAACAAAAACCTTTATTATGTCGGTGCCAGCACTCAGCCCGGAGGAGGTCTGCCTCCGGTGATAGCATCTTCCAAAATAGTCGCAGACCTAATATCTGAAAAAACTGCCTAAGATAGTTTGAGCCAGTATTTTTATTTTTACCGGCATACTTACGTAAGAACGCCTGCTGAATACATCATAGCCGTTATTTTCTATTGAAGACAGTATTGCAGAATAAATTTTACTCATGGCCATAGCTGCCAGGCGGCAGCGTTTATCGGTAATAAAAATAATTCCTTTTTCTGCCCGGTTATAATAGTCTCTGGCTCTGACTATCTGGAATCTCATGAATTCTATAAAATTATCTTCCAATTGAGAATTTTTTATAGTGGCTTCATTTATGTCAAATTTCTGCATTTCTGCCTTAGGCAGGTATATCCTCCCAAGCGAGAAATCTTCTTTTATGTCTCTCAGGATATTCGTTAACTGCATGGCTATCCCTAAATCGACTGCATATTTTTCTGCCTGGGGTTTGTTGTAGCCGAAGATTTTAAGCATTATCAGTCCGACTACGCCGGCTACCTTGTGGCAGTAAGTTATTAACTCTAAGAAATTTTCATAGCGTTTTTTTTCCATGTCCAGACGGATGCCATCTATCAGGTCGTCAAAATACTTACGGGGTATTTTATATTTAGTGATTGTTTTCCTGAAAGCTGCAATCAGGTCGTCTTCTAGTTCTTCCCGGCTGTAGGCTAAATCAATTTTTTTTTCGATTTCATCCAGCGTTTCAATGCTTTCTTTAGGTTTATCAACGCTGTCATCGCTGATCCGGCAGATAGAATAGACGCTGTAAGAAGCATTTCTTTTAGCTTTGGGCAGGAGCCGGGAGGCAAAAAAGAAGCTCTTTGCCTGTTTTCTGGTTATTTCTCGGGCTTTTTTAAAACCATTTTCCGGATTCATATCCGTATTTTATAATAATTGAGTAATTATCCAAGTAAAAAAATTTATATTGATAAATGGTTTTAGTTTGCTTAAAATAATTTCATGTCTGAGTATTTGAAAGTTTTGCTTCTTTCGGTCACTGTGCCTTTGGCCTGCAGTTTTTATCCGCCTTTAAATTTTTACAGTAAATCCAAGGCGCTTTTCAAGACTTTATTGTGGATTACTTTTATTTTCGGCGCCTGGGATGTTCTGGCAACCAGCCGCGGGCACTGGTATTTTGAGACCCACGCTGTTTGGATGCCTAGGATCATCAACCTGCCCATAGAGGAGGTCTTATTTTTTGTGGTGATACCTTTTTGCTGTATTTTTACCTGGGAGGCCTTGAATTATATTAAAAAAAACATAAAAAGATGAAGGAATACACCTTAATGGCTTCTTTATCTGTGGTTGCAATAATATTTGCCGATCATTTCAGCAGGATAAGGTTATTGCGGCGCAAAGAATTCTATGTCCTGCTGGCTGTTATATTCTTATTCAAGCTGGCTGTTAACGGCTACCTTACCCGCAACATCGTAAAGTACAACCCCGAATTTTTTTTAGGTATCAGGGTTTTAAGCATACCAATTGAAGATTTTTTATTCGGATTCAGCATGATCACCCTGACCCTTATATTCTGGGAAAGATACAAAAAACAGCTTAATATTTATAAATGAAAACAAAGATCATATTGCTGTTTTTTTTGATAGTTTTTTCTCTAAGCTCTTTTGCATTTGATTGGAAGAACATTCATGATCAGTCAGATTCAGCTGATTTAGATGATGTTTTAAGAAAATACGAGGCCAGTCCCGATTCTCTAGAGATTTTATATCTGCTCGGGTTAATCAATTTAAGTCTCTATAAGGATGACCGAGCAGAAAGCTTTTTTATCAAGATGATGAAAATCGAACCAGATTCTTTCCAGGCCAAATGGGGTGTTGCCGAAGTTTTAAGAAGAAGGCATCAGGTGAGCCAAAGCCAAGAAATTCTTGAAGAAATAATAGATTCTTACCCTGATTATTCACCGGCTTACGTCAGCCTTGCTTATATCAAGTTTAACCAAAAGAATTTTAATGAATCGGTAAAACTTGCTGTAAGCGTAATCAAACAAGGCAGAAAAAGGGTTGATTCCAGCAATTACGCCAGGGCTCATCTGATTTATGCCGGGGCAGAAGGCATGATCGCACACTATTCAAACCCTTTGGCAAAAATAATCCACGGAGCAAGGGTTATGCCTAACCTGAAAAAAGCTCAAAGCATAAAGCCTGACACAGCAATGGTTTATTTTGGCCTTGGCACTTTTTATCTTCTTGCCCCGCATATTGTTGGTGGCGACATCGAGAAAGCCAGCGGATATCTTCATAAAACAGTAGAAATCGACCCTAATTTTGCAGATGCTTATGTTAGGCTTGCACAGGTCTATAAAACCAAAGGAGACATCAAAAGTTATAAGAGTTATCTAGATAAAGCGCTTCTTATCGATCCGCAAAACGTTCTTGCCAATGATATAAAAACCAATACCTGCGATTTTATCTGTTTTGGGGAAAATTAATATTTTCCAATACCATTATCTTGATTTTTAAGCAAATTTCTCCATATTTTTTTAAGAAAATACTGTAAATCAGATTATTTCTTTGATATAATTATTTTAAGGAGGTAAATATGAAAAAAATATTATTTTTATTGTTTTTAGTTACTTTTTTGCATCTTAATAGTTCCTATCCAGGTGCTATCGATGAGTTTTTCGCCGCTGAAAACGTGCCCGAAGAAGTCCAGTTTAATTATTTTGGAGCAGGGGCTATTATGGCAGAACGGCCTTATACCGGTGTTGATGACGATATAATACCAATTCCCTTGATCAACGCCCAATACCAGCGGGTTTATATCGATTACAATACCCTTGGTTTTATTATCGGTGAAAACGATTATTTAAGGGCTTCGGTTATAGCCAAGCCAAGGTTAATGGGTTATGAAGCAGATGACAGCAATGATTTAGCTGGAATGGAGGACCGTGAATGGAGCGTTGATGGAGGTTTAGGCTTTGTAGCTAAGCAGGATTATTTTACTACTAAAGCAAACTTCGTTACCGATACCCTTGGAGAGCATAAAGGGCATGAGGCTACGGTTGTTGTTTCTACAGAGCTTTTTAAGGGTATTTTAGTCCCACGCTGCGGAGCAAAGTGGCAGAGTAAGGACCTAATAGATTACTACTATGGGGTTGAACCGAACGAAGTCAGGGTAAACAGACCTGCCTATGCCGGTGATGATGCGATTAATTATACAGCCGGCACTCAGATAAGAATTCCCTTCCTGGAAAAATGGGTAGCTGTTTTAGACGTCGAGTATGAACATCTCGATGATATAATCAAGGAGAGCCCGATTGTTAATCAGGACAGCACAATGAGATATGCCGGCGGCATCGTTTATAAGTTCTGATATTTTATTTTTTAAATACAGCTTAAACTGCTATAATAAACCTCTGCAGCTTTTCGCTTTGTAAATATATTAAAAAAAAGGGGGACACATGTTGCGCAGTATTGGTGACTATATTGATATAGTAGGAGCAGAAACCATATCAAAGATATATAAAAAAGCCAGCCGGCTTTACGGAAAACGGGTGGCAAATGTTAATGCTACTTTCCTTGGAGGAGGAGTTGCCGAAATACTTGGCAGGTTGGTCCCGTTTATGAATGAAGTGGGCCTTGATGCCGAATGGAGGACTATCCATGGCAGTCCGGCTTTTTTTGATGTTACCAAAAGTTTTCATAATGCCCTGCAAAGTGGTACTCTAGAACTGGATGATCATAAAAAATCCCTTTATATGGAGATTAATCAGGAATATGCCAATTTTACTCATTTAAATATTTATGATTGTCTTATAGTCCATGATCCTCAGCCCTTACCCTTGATAAAGTTTTACCGTAAGCAGCAGCCCTGGATATGGCGCTGTCATATTGATATTACAGAACCCAATGAGGAGCTTTGGGATTTTCTTAAACAATTTATGATTAGGTACGATATTATTATTGTTTCCAGTGAAAAATATAAAAAACCAGACATACCAGTACCGCAAAGAGTGATAGCCCCGGCTATTGACCCTCTGTCATTGAAAAACCGGGAATTGAGCGAGCAGGAGCTGCTTAATTGTCTTAACGAACTTAATATCCCGAGAGATAAACCGATAATAACCCAGGTTTCGCGTATGGATCCCTGGAAAGACCCAGAGGGCGTGCTTGAGGTTTTCAGTCTGGTAAAGGAAGAGGTAGATTGCCGTCTGCTTTACTGCTACAATCTAGCAACTGACGATCCAGAGGGCATAAAGATATATGATCGTGTATATAAGAAGGCCAAAAAATTCGAAAAAGAAGGCGATGTTATATTTGTGGTCGGCAACAACGAGCTGATTGTAAATGCTATCCAAAGGTTCTCTACGGTTATACTTCAAAAATCTATCCGCGAAGGTTTTGCATTGACTGTAACTGAAGCCTTATGGAAAGCTAAGCCGGTCATTGCCGGAAATGTAGGGGGCATACCAAGCCAGATAACAGACGGCGAAAACGGCTTTCTTGTGGACCCTCATAATTACAAAGAGTGCGCAGAAAAGGTCGTAGAAGTTTTAAAAAACCCCAAACTGGCTGAAAATTTAGGAAAGAAAGCCAAAGAGAGAGTCAGGGATAATTTTCTTACTACCAGGCTGGTTTCGGATTATCTTGATCTATTAGATGAGGTATTGAAATAAACAGCAGATCTGCCTTTTAAGCCTCTAATATTTCTTTAGAATAACCAAAGAGAGCTTCTTTGCACTTATTATTGATATTTAGATCAGAAAGCAATTCCTGCGACTTTTCAAGAAGGCCCGCAACCTTTCTTTGCGAATAATCAAGTGACCCTGACCCTTTTATTATCCGGCGTATTTGTCTCAAGTCATTTTCATCTGTTTTGTCCTTTGCAAAGATATCGTTTATGATCTGCTTATCTCTTTTTACTGAATATTGGTAAGCCTTGATGATCAGCAATGTCCTCTTCGCCTCTTGGATGTCAGACAAAGATGGTTTGCCCATTTTTTTTTCCTTTTCAAATAGACTTAAGATATCATCCTTGATTTGGAAGGCCCGGCCTAAAAAAATCCCAAAATCAGACAATTTCTTGATTTCAGAAGACTTAGCCCCGGCAAGTATCGCCCCGCAAGTTAGAGGGGTGGAAAAGCTGTAGTCGGCTGTTTTATAGTCGTATATTTGCAAAATTTCATTTTCATTTATTTTAGATATTGGTTGCAGAATAGCTAACAATTCCAGGAATTCGCCCGTGCCGGTCAAAATAGCTGACTCAGTAAGTCTCTTAAGGGCTTTTTCTTTGCGGGCCCTGTCTTCATTTATCTTAAGGAACGAATCAATGGCAATGGCATAAAGCACATCTCCCAAAATCAAGCTTAGGTCGCTGCCGTTGAATTTCGGTTTTTTGTATCTATTAAGGTAATTATCAAGCTTTGCGTGCATGGATGGTTTTGCCCGCCTTAAGCTTGACTTATCTATTATGTCGTCGTGGATCAGCATGAAATCGTGCAACAACTCGACTGCCAAAGAGCTGCTGTAGAGTCCAGGAGGTGTTTTTTTGCTAAAACCCTTATATCCGAGAATAAAAAGTATTGGACGAAGGCGTTTGCCTTTACGTAAGATAAACTCTTTAATAGACTTAGATAAAAGAGGCGATATTTTATTCAAACCATAAACAGTATTCACTTGTTCATAAAGTTTTGAAATTTCGCTATCCAGCCTATTTTTTATTATCTTAATCATATCTTTATGGTATCATATAATTTAATATTTTAAACAATGAAAAACAATCTGCATATTTACATCCGGGCTTTGAGGCTTCCATTTTTGACTGCCAGTGTTTTGCCGTTTATTTTGGGGACTTTGATTGCAAAAGATGATTTATTATGGCTGCGTTTTTTAATGGGTTTGGTCTCTGTTGTCTTTACTCATATAGGAGCCAATCTCATGAATGATTATGCTGATTCCAAATCTGGTGCTGACTGGCAGGATACGCACTTTTTTGGTTTTTTCGGAGGTTCAAAGCTTATACAGGAGGGGGTTTTGTCGCAAAAATTTTACCTGCAGCTTTCTTTGTTCTCATTTTTTATTGCCTTTTCGGCAGTCATAGGTCTTTGTTTTGCTATGGGGACTTTAGCTGTTTTAGGTTATTACTTTTTAATATTGTTCCTTGGATTTTCTTATTCCCACAAGCCTTTACAGCTTTTATATCATAGACTCGGGGAATTAATTATTTTTATGCTTTTCGGCCCGGCTCTGGTCATGGGCGCTTATTATATCCAAACCGGGATTTTCCCTGGTTTAAAACCTTTTTTTCTTTCTCTTCCTGCAGGTTTTTTTACAACAGCAATCCTTTTTGCCAACGAAGTACCGGATTTCTTCGATGATATAAAATCAGGGAAAAATACTTTGATAAGCATAATCGGCCCTGAAAAAAGCTACATTTTTTACTTTATCCTAGAAATTACTGGTTTAGCTTTTATTTTAATCAATCTGGCTAGAGGATATCTTAGCTGGATTTCTGCCGGGGCTTTAGGTCTTTTGTTTATAGTAATCAAGGCAACTTTTATCCTAAAAAAAGAATATCTGAACAAAGAGAAGCTGGTTGCTTCTTCCAAGCTGACTATACATATACAGACTGCAGCTTGTATCATAATGATAGCCGGTATTTTATTATGAGTAAAGTAGTTATCGTCGGAGGAGGATTTGCCGGCATAAGTTTTCTAACCAACTTATGCAGATTTGGAAAAGGTTTTGAGATCACCCTTATCGATAAAAAAGAGAGTTTTGATTTTCTTCCTTTGCTGCCTGATCTTATCGGTAGAGGAATAAAGCCCGAATATTTGAAGGCAGACCTGAAATCCTTATGCGCAAAGTTGAAGGCTGATTTTATCAATCAGGAAGTAAAAACAATTGATGCCCCGAATCGTGAGATCGTTACTGAAAAAGGCCGCTTGTCATATGATTATCTGGTAGTATCATGCGGGAGCCAGACTAATTTTTACGGAAATTCTCAGATTGAGAGCATCGCTTACAAATTAGATTCAGTAGGCGATACTTTAAGATTAATGTCAAGTTTAAGAGAAAAACAATTTTCTCAGTGTATAATTGCCGGGGGCGGGTATACAGGAATTGAAATAGCTACAAATTTAAGAAGCTATTTTAAAAAAAACATGACCGGAAAAAAAATAACAATCATCGAACAGTCTTCAGGTATACTGGGGCCTCTTCCCGGTTGGATCAAGGATTATACCATTGAAAATCTAAAGAGACTTGAAATCGATATTATCACCGGCTCCAGCATAGAGAAGGTGGAGAACCGGGATATAACTTTATCCGACAAAAGGCAGTTGAAGGATTGCATGCTTATCTGGTGTGCGGGGGTTAAGGTTCCGGATATTGTTGATAACCTAAAAGGCCAGAGGGGCAGGCAGAACAGGGTCGTAGTTGACGAATATCTGCGTTTATCTGAAAATTGCTTTGTCATAGGTGATGCTTCCTGTTTTAATCATAAAAATGTTCCTTTAAGGATGGCAATACAGTTTTCTCTGGTCCAGGGCCGGATAGCAGCAAAAAACATTATAAGCACACAAAAAAATAAAAGACTGATTAAATACAGGCCTAGGGATTTAGGTTATATAGTCCCAATGGTCAATAATAGATCCTGCGGAATTGTTCTAGGCATAAAGGTTAAGGGATTTTTGGCTACCTTTCTGCATTTTTTTATGTGCATATACAGGTCTTTGACTTTTTATAATAAGTTCGGACTTATTAAGGATTTGATTAGGGGAGGAAATAAACATGAAGATACTAAATGAAAATTTTAAACACTCAGGAATTCTTATTTTAAGGGCCGGTATAGGAATCATGTTTATTATGCACGGATTTCCAAAGATAGCTGCAGGTTACGAGAAGTGGAGCAGCCTGGGTATGGCGATGACTAATTTAGGCATCAGTTTTGCACCGGCTTTCTGGGGCTTTATGGCAGCTTTCTCTGAGTTTGGCGGAGGTATTTTACTGATTATCGGATTTCTGACAAGAGCAGCAAGCGGGTTTATGGCTTTTACCATGCTGGTTGCCTCATTGCTTCTTATAAATAAGGGAAACGGGGTCATGGCAGCATCTCAACCCATAGAACTGTTCGTGGTTTTTTTGAGCCTGGTTTTCATCGGAGCAGGTAAATTTTCTCTTGATTATAAATTTTTTTCAGGTAAAAAAGATAAGAAAGGCTGATTATTATAATTTTTAAAATTTAAGGAGGGAAGAAGTGAATTTTTTGCAGAAACTGTTTATTGCCACCTTAGCCATTTCTGTTATTTTTATGGCCGCAAATACTAAATCTGTATACTCACAGACAGCTAATTTCACTACAAAAGATGCTGTGCAGACCCCAAATGCCGTAACAACTGTTAGCGAAAAAACTGAAACTAGCGGAGATAATCCGGCGGCAGTTGATACCAAAGAATTAGAAGAAACACAGAAAGCCAAAGAACAGGCCATAAAAGAAAATAAAGAAGCTGTTGAAAAAGTAAAGCAGGAAGCTGAAAAAGTACTTAAAGAAAAGGAAGCCATTGAAAAAGAAGCTCAGCTTAAGGAAGAAGCAGCGGGTATTGCTGAAAAAGAAGCAGAATTGCTAAAAAAAGAAGCTAAGCTGACCAAAGATCCTGAGGCTCTTAAAAAAGCAAAAGAGCTGGAGAATGAATCTGAGCGGCTTAAAAAAGAAGCATCACTGGCTAAAGAAAAACTATCTGTGGCTGAGCTAAAAGCAAAAAACGCCGAGACATCTATGCAGGCATCGTTAAAAAAGATTGAAGTCCTGGAGAAAGAATTGGAGGCAGTAAAAACTGAAAAGATCAACAAGATGCCGATAATAGAAAAGACCATAAGGGTCGGTTTTATAATTTTGGTGGGGATATTCTTGATGTTTTTGTTGAAATTTTCCATTAAAAAATTTGAGAAGATTATCAGCCAGAAAGATGCTATACGCGAGGCCGGGACAGTACTTAGGCTGAAGACTGTCGGCAGTCTTTTTATTTGGCTGGGAAATATTTTGATTTTTGGCACAGTCGCTTTTATGGTCTTGGAGTACTTCGGCCTTAATATGGCCCCGCTTCTTGCCGGAGCAGGGATAGTCGGGCTTGCTTTTGGTTTTGGCGGCCAGTATCTAATACGTGATTTGATAAATGGTCTATTTATCCTTATCGAAGACCAGTACCGGGTAAACGATGTGGTAAAAATAAATGAGTACGGAGGCCTTGTGGAGAATATAAATTTAAGGATCACTAGTCTCCGCGATCTGGAAGGAAGGGTGATAATCATACCAAACGGCGAAGTAAAAACAGTAGTCAATTTTACCAAGGAATATGCACAAGCCTTATTTGATATCGGTGTAGCCTATAAGGAAAATGTCGATAAAGTCATCGAAGTTATCAAGGAAATCGGCGCAGGCATGAGAAAAGACCCTTATTTTAAACGATTGATTTTAGATGACCTTGAGATGTTTGGCGTTGATGATTTCGGTGATTCCCAGGTAACCATAAAGTTTAGGATCAAGACCTTGCCTATTAAGCAATGGGAAGTATCCCGGGAATTCAAGAGGCGGCTTAAGAACCGTTTCGACGAGCTCGGCATTGAAATACCCTTTCCCCATAGGACTGTATACTGGGGTGCAGGCAGTGATAATGATTGGATGCGTAATTTTGCTGAGCAGGTTCAAAAGAAAAACAGCTGATTTATTTTCTCTGATAAATGTCTCTAAACTCAAAAAGAACGATAATTTTTTTGTTATTGCTTGTATTTTTTTTGAGTTTCTTGCCCCGTTTATTCCATCCTGTTTCAAGGCCTTTGCAGTGGATAGCCAGGTCAAAGGCCTTTACTCTTTACCTTTCAAATTTCGATATAGCTAACAGTTATTTCGGACTTCCGGTATGGGGGAAAGACCTTCTTCCCCAGCATTATACCGCAGTTACACTGATGTTTCTTTGCGGCAGTGCACTGGGAATTTTTTACGCAATTCAACCCCACCTTATCGGTTTCAGCGGCCAAGCCAATTTGTCTACTGAGATTTTTTTATGCATACTTCCCCTGGCCACGCTTATTTCGATTATTAATGTTATATGTTTTGTTTTGCTAAAAAAAATCATAGATATCAAGGCTGCCTTTTTCTCGGCTTTTTTTCTTGCTCTTGATCCTTTTCATATAGCTAATTCAAAAGTAGTGCATGTTGATGCCTTGGTTTCTTCATTCATGATCTTAAGCGTTATTTTGATGGCAGTTTATTTGATCAAAGAAAGCAAGTCCTGGTTGATTTTATCCGCCCTCTGCGGGGGCTTGGCTTTTCTTACTAAGCCGCCGGCCTTCGCGCTTATCCCTTTTTCTTTACTAGTTTTGTTTTTTGATGCCATCAAGCATCAAAAGGAAAACAAGCTTTGCTATAAGCTTTTTAGTAAATTCATTAAACCTTTTATTATTTGGCTTTTGGTATCTCTTTTTGTTTTCTTTATTTTTTTCCCCATGATGTGGCTGGACCCGTTATTAGTTATCAAAAACCTTTTTCAGGGTTATGCCATAGTCTTGCCTGCATCAGGAGGAGGATTTACCTTGTCATTCAATAATATTTTTCACTGGTTAAAATCCCTGGCTTTAAAATACTATATAAAAAGATTATTTATTAAAACAACTTTTTTAAGCCTTCCTTTATTCATATTAGGTTTAATATCACTCTTCTTTAAAAATAATGATAAAAACACAGCCCTGTTTATTAAATCGCTTCTTTTGTATTTCCTGGTTGTATTATTCTTTATTTCCTTAGCTTCGTCAAAAGTAGGCATGAGACATATGCTTCCGCTTGTTACAGCCTTGGACATTATTGCCGGTTTAGGTTTATTTGCTTTAGCTAAATTTAAAGGTCTCAGGATTTTTATTCCGCTTATTTTGCTATTGCAGTGTTTGAGGGTTTTTTCACATCATCCTTATTACGGCACCCATTTTAATATTTTATCCGGTGGAGCTGCCAAAGCCCAATATTTAGATACTGTCCAGGATCAAGCTGAAGGTCTAGATATAATAGCTGACTATATCAAGGCCAATAATAAAATTGCTGTTCCTAAAATAGCTTCGAGGTATAATACCTTACTTAAAGGTTACCTTCAGGGCATGGATGCAGACTATAAAGATATCCAAGATA
>JAFGHG010000103.1 GCA_016939345.1 Candidatus Omnitrophota bacterium | reverse complement strand
CTACCATACGCGACGGAGAATAATATCCTCTTTGAAATCTGCGTAAATCAGCTTGATTAATTTTTTCAACTGTCTTAGCAAAGCCGATAACTTCCTGGCCTAAAGGATGATTGGGCCAAAGCAATCTATCTATTAGCATCGAAGCCCTCGAGGAAGGAAGATCGTTATACATCTTTATCTCTTCCAATATAACATTTCTTTCTCTCTGAATATCTTTCTTATTCAATAAGGGCTCTGTAACCATGTCTAAAAGTATATCCAAAACCTTGGTCAAATTTTTTTTCAAGAAATGAGCGTAATAAGCTGTTATTTCCTGGGATGTAAAAGCATTCAAAGAACCCCCCCTTCCTTCGATTTCCTGCTTAATATCTAAATGTGAATATTTTCTGGTCCCTTTAAAAACCATATGCTCCAGGAAATGAGCAATGCCTTTCTGCTGCTGGCTTTCGAGACGCGAACCAACACCCAAAAACACTCCTAATGAGGCTGTTTCGATATTTTTTAAAGGAGAATATATAAAGGTGAGATCTTTGACTTTTGTTAATTCAAACATTATTTAATAACAAAGACTTAACATATGACTGTAACCTGTCTAAAAAATTGCTTTTTTGATAATTATCTTCAATAAACCTGACAATGCTGCTTCCAACAATCACTCCGTCGCTGAAACTGCATATTTTTTTGATCTGGGCTCTGCTGTGTATGCCGAAACCTACGCATACCGGTATCTTTGATATTGACTTGATCTGCTTTATATATTTTATCAGGGGGCTATACTGTAAATTTCTCGGACCGGTTATGCCGGTTACTGAGATGTAATACAAAAACCCTCTTGATTGTCTTACTATCTTAACCAACCGCTGTTTGGAGGTAGTAGGAGTTGCAAAAAAAACAGTTTCAATATCAAAATTTCTAGCCAGCTCAATATATTCTTTGCTTTCCTCAAGTGGCAGATCAACTACTGTCACTGCTGTTACTCCTAATTGTTTCATTTTTAAAAAAAACTTTTTAAGGCCATACCTGTAAATAGGGTTGTAATAGGTCATAAGGACCACAGGTATTTTCAGGGATTTTAGCATCTGGGATAGGCTGATAAAACATTTTTCTATATTGGCGCCCTTTTGAAGAGCTGCTGATGTAGCTCTTTGGATGATCGGCCCGTCAGCCAAGGGGTCAGAAAAAGGTATTCCCAGTTCAATAATGTCTACGCCTGAATCCTGTAGCCTTAGGCATATTTCTTTGGTTAGCTTTATATCGGGAAAACCATAGGGCACGTAAGCTATGAAAGCTTTGCGTCCTTCTAACTTTAATTGTTCGAACTTCTCTTCTAACCTCATGTTCTATTTGTTTTTGTATCGGGCTGGATAAACCCAGCCCCTACATATTTCTTACTTCTTTACTTCTTGCCTCTTATCTCTTTATCGCTCCTGCCATATTCTGTTTTGTATTTACTAATAATATCCAGGTCTTTATCGCCTCTTCCTGAAAGGCAAACTATGACCAAAGACCCTTTATTTTTTTTTGATAATGGCTTTAGATAAGCTACTGCATGAGATGTCTCAAGCGCAGGGATTATGCCTTCAGTTTCAGAAAGAAGCTTGAAGCCCTCAACTGCCTGGTCATCGCCAACAGCTACGTACTCAGCCCTTTTGACTGACTTATAAAATGAGTGCTCCGGGCCCACTCCCGGGTAGTCAAGGCCAGGAGCTATCGAATGAGCGTTCTGAATTTGACCAAAATAATCTTGGAGGACAAAAGAACGCGAGCCCTGAAAAACCCCCAGCTCGCCTTTAACCAAAGATGCTGAGTGAAGACTGTTTAAGCCGAAACCAGCAGCTTCTACACCGATGAATTTCACTTTTTTATCCTGATAAAAAGGGTAAAAAAGTCCAATGGCATTACTGCCGCCGCCGACGCAAGCCAATAAATAATCTGGAAGTCTTGATTCTTGTTTGAGTATCTGCCTGCGGGATTCCTTGCCGATAACCGACTGGAAATCCCTGACTAACATAGGATAAGGATGGGGCCCTACTACAGAACCAAGTAAATAGTATGTATTTCTGACATTAGTAACCCAATCTCTAAAAGCTTCATTACAAGCATCCTTTAATGTTCTGGATCCGGTTTTTACCGGTATTACCTCGGCTCCAAGCATTTTCATTCTTAAGACATTCATGCTCTGACGGTGAATATCTTCTTCTCCCATATATATATTACACTCCAGGCCTAAAAGGGCAGAGGCTGTAGCCACAGCAACACCATGCTGACCAGCTCCAGTCTCAGCAATAACCCTTTTTTTACCCATATACTTGGCCAGTAAAGCCTGACCAAGGGAATTGTTTATTTTATGTGCTCCGGTATGGAGCAGATCTTCGCGTTTAAAATATATCTTCATACTTAAAAGCCTGCTTAAGTTGGCGGCAAAATAAAGTATGGTGGGCCTATGGGCATAATTTTTAAGCAGGTAATTAAATTCTTTAAGGAAACCTCTATCTCTTTTTATCTTATGGTAAGAAGCTGTGAGTTCCTCCAAACATACAGAAAGAGTTTCGGGAATAAATTTTCCTCCGAATTCTCCAAAATATCCGTTTTTATCTGGCAGCTGCATAAAGCACCTTATATGGTTATAGTATTGCGTGACTCGCCTGCCGGCAGGCAGGTATCCTTAACCGGTTTAGCGAATACCGATTTATTTATATTTCTTTAGCCTTTTTAATAAAATCAACCATGGCCTTTTCGTCCTTTTTACCGACAAGTTTTTCTATCTGGCTTGCTGCATCAACAGCATAAGGCTTTAACTTAGACAGACTTTTGATATTATAAGGATTAAGGCCTCCTGAAACGATCACCCTTAATCCCTGTTTCTTCAAGGAAAATATTTCCTTTAAGGTTCTAGCTGAAAGAGTTTTTGCCTTTTTTTGTTTTTCCTCAAATTTTATGTCAAACAAAAAGGCATCTACTTTATAACGCAATATTTCTTTTCTATAAGACGGGTTTTCAGGAAAAACTGTTTTTATCACCCTGTAACGCGGCATAAACAAACGGCAGTATGCCGCAGACTCAGAGCCATGAAACTGCAGGGCATCAAGATTAAGAAAGGAAGCGGTATCTGCCACTTTTTTTTCCTCCTCATCAAGGAAAACCCCTACCTTAAATAAAAAAGGATCAAGTTTTTCAATTATCTTCTTGGCCTTTTCTTCCTTAATACATCTGGGGCTTTTTTTTACAAATATAAATCCTAAGGCATCGGCGCCTGATTCAGAAGCCAATAATGCGTCTTCTAAATTAGTTATTCCGCAGATCTTTACCTTTACCATATGCAATTTAAAATTATTGTTGATTATCTATATTGATTTCTTTCAGCTTTCCTTCTATTGATTCTGCTCTCATAAGGCATTCACCGACAAGTATGGCATCAACCCCCAAGCCTTTTAAAAGTAAAACATCCTTCATAGAACTAATACCGCTCTCGCTGACTTTAACCACATCTTCCGGTACAAAAGGCAATAGCTTTTCTGACCTTTTCAAATCAACCTCAAAAGTATGGAGATTGCGGTTGTTTATCCCGATGATATCGGCTCCTAGTTTTAAGACTCTTTTCAGCTCTTTCTCGGTGTGAACCTCTACCAGCACATCCATACCTAATTCTTTAGAAGAATTATAGAGGCTTGAAAGTTTATCCTCATTCAAAATCCCGGCGATAAGAAGTACAGCATCAGCGCCTACTGCCCGGGATTCCAAAATCTGGACCTTATCCAGGATAAAATCCTTGCGTAAAACCGGTATGGTTATATCTTTTTTGATATCTTCAATATAATTTATTTTTCCAAGAAAAAAATCCTCCTCGGTAACAACCGATATTGCCTGTAGGTTGTTTTTTTTATAGATCTTTGCTATTTCAGTGGGAGAAAAATTCTTATTAAGTATCCCTGCCGAAGGCGATGCTTGTTTTATTTCCCCTATTATTGAAACCTTACCCTTCTGCTTTATGGCATTTTTAAATGATAAAGGGGCTGGGGCTTTCTTAATCAAAGACAGGAAGGCGTCGCTGTTTTTTTTAAGAACATTGATTCTTTTCTTCTTGGAATCAAGTATAAGAGAAAGTACTTTATGCATTTTCTTTTAAAAACTTTTTAAAATTAACAAGGACTTCTCTGGCCTTTCCTTCGTCTATCAACAAAGATGCCAGCCTCACCCCCTCTTTTAGATCTTTTACTTTATCGAGCAGGCAAAAACAGGCACTGGCATTGGCCAGGACTATGTCTCTGGCTGCGCCCTTCCTGCCTTCTAAAATATTTCTTACAACAGAGGCAGAGTCATCACAATCGCGCACCATTATATCTTTTATGTTTATTTTTTTGAGACCAAAATCAGAAGGATTAAGACGAAAAGATGTTATTTTTCTCCCTTTCAGGCATCCTACATAAGTAGTTCCGGTCAGCGATATTTCATCGCCGACATCTTTACCGTTTACGACAAAAGCTTTCTTTGTGCCTAATATTCTAAGGACCCGGGCTAAAGGAAGTACCAGTTCTTTGCTGTAGACGCCCAGAAGCTGATGAGTAGCCATAGCCGGGTTGCATAAAGGCCCAAGGATATTAAAAATTGTCCTCACGCCTAATTCCTTTCTTATCTTAGCAACAGCCCCAAGCGCCGGATGGTATAAAGGGGCATAAAGAAAAGCTATCCCCAGACTGTTAAGGGATTCCTGCATAAGGCCTAAGGGGCTGTTGATATCAATGCCCAGGCGCTCCAAAACATCAGCACTGCCGCAATTAGAAGATATTGCCTTGTTTCCGTGTTTAGCAACGCAGACTCCGGAGGCGGCCACGATAAAGGCTGTTGCACTGGAAACATTAAATTTGTTAAGGTTTGAACCTCCAGTTCCGCAGGTATCGAATATGGGTTTATCAGGATCAAATTGCATAAAGCTGCTGCCCCTGTTTAACTTCTTAGCTCTTTTTCTTACAACAGTCGCAGCTGCGGCAATTTCCGCCTCACTTTCGCCCTTCATCTTTAGAGCTACTAGAAAAGCAGCTATCTGGACATGGCTCAGCTTGGAATCGAAAATTTGCTCAAATACCTTTTCGGCTTGCTCAAAGTCTAAATCTTCATTCTTAGCGAGATTATTAAGTATTTCTTTGATCATAAATTCAAGAAATTGGAAAGGATTTTTTTTCCCGAAGAAGTAAGAATTGATTCAGGATGAAATTGTACTCCGTATAAAGGATAATCTTTCATTTTTACTCCCATTATTATACCATTGCTGGTATGAGCATTAATAATTAATTTTTCCGGAAGTGATTTTTTATCGATTATCAAAGAATGATATCTGGTGGCTTGAAAAGGATTCTTTACGCCTTTGAATATTTCCTTGCGGTCGTGATAAATCATAGAAGTTTTTCCATGCATTATATCCGGGGCCTTGATAATTTTTGCCCCGAAAACATAACCGATGCACTGATGCCCAAGGCATACGCCTAAAGTAGGTATTTTTCTGTAATATTGCTCAATAAATGAACAGCTTATCCCCGAATCTTCGGGCCTGCCAGGTCCGGGAGAAATAACTGCCCTGTCAAACTTGATTCTTTTTAATTTAGCATGGTTTAGCTTGTCATTTCTAAAGACAACAGTATCAACTCCCAGCTCCTGAAGGTATTGGACAAGATTATAAGTAAAAGAGTCATAATTATCGATTACTAATATTTTCATTGTTTTTCACGCTTTATTTTTGCTCCCAATTTTCTAAGCTTTTCTTCGATGTTCTCATATCCCCGGTCAATATGATATACCCTTAAAACCTCAGTCTTGCCTTCTGCGGCTAAACCGGCTATGACCAATGCCGCGGATGCCCTTAAATCAGAAGCCATTATTTCAGCTCCTTTTAATTTTTCTACACCTTCTATGATGGAATATGGGCCGTTTCTTTGTATTGATGCTCCCATGCGGTTTAATTCAGCTACATGCATAAACCTATCAGGATAAATTTTTTCAGTAACAAGTGATATGCCATTAGCCAGAGAAAGACAAGCCATGAATTGCGCCTGCAGGTCTGTAGGAAAACCGGGGTAACAAAGGGTGGTTATATTAACCGGGCGCAGCTTCTGATTGGGCTTTATAGAGATAACTCCTCCTTTCTCTATTATTATCTCAGCACCTATTTTTTTGGATATGTCGATGACAGAAGTCAAATGAAAGGGATTAACTCCTTCAATAGAAATATTGGATCTTGTAGCTAGGCTTGCCGCAATAAATGTTCCGGCTTCTATCCGGTCGGCTATATTTACAAATTCACAGCCGGTTAGTTTTTTTACACCGCTGACTCTAATCAGCGGGCTGCCTTCTCCTGTTATATCTGCACCCATTTTCTTTAAAAAACTTGCCAGGCATTCAATTTCCGGCTCACAAGCGGCATATTCGATCATGGTCTGGCCCCTGGCTAAAACGCAAGCCATTAGAATATTGGCGGTAGCAAGAACAGATGAACCATATTGCCCTCCTAAATAAATATGGGCTCCTTGAAGCTGGGAGGCTTTAGCCTGACAATAACCGCCTTCAATAAAAATATCTGCTCCCAGATCCCTCAATCCTCTTATGTGTATGTCAACAGGCCTTGCCCCGATAACGCATCCTCCAGGGAGTGCGACTTTTGCCCTTTTACGTTTAGCCAATAGCGGGCCTAAACAGCAAAAAGAAGCCCTCATGGTTCTGACTAATTTATAAGGAGCGACAAAACTTTTGCTCTTATTAGCCTTTACGCTCAAAATTCCTTCCTTAAATTCTATTTTCTTTCCCAGGACCTCAAGTATTTTTATCATTGTCCTGATATCCATAAGATCAGGAACATTATGTATTGTGCATTCACTGTCAGTCAAAAGGGTGGCTGCCATAACGGGCAAAGCAGCGTTTTTTGAGCCGCTTACTTTGACTGTTCCTGATAACTGCGATTCATGTACTACAAATTTATCCATTGCCTCTTCGCTCCAGTAAACTATGTAAAATTCTAATTTTTAATTTTGAATTTTTGCAAGGACTACTCCCCGATAGTGGCCGCCGTAATCTTTAATCCACTCCTTTATGTCATATCTTTTTATATCTTTGACCAGGCTCTCAACCATTTCTTTATGCCTAAAACCGATCTCCATAATAATAAACCCACCTTCTTTTAAATACCTGTGAGCCTGGCTTATGATTTCTCTTATATATAATAACCCGTCTTCACCTGCTTCAAGGGCTATTCTTGGCTCAAATACAAGGCTTCCCCTTATTAAATCCTTTTCAACATAAGGCGGGTTAGTAATAATAAGCTCAAAACTTTTTTCTTTAAAAGAACTCAATAGATTAGAATTGACCAATTTTAAATCAATTTTATGAGCAATAACATTTAACTCTGCTGTCTTTAAGGCTTTTGGGCTTATATCACTTGCAACAGCGAATATTTTTCTATCAATCGATTTGATAATACTTATTGCCATATTAGCAGAACCGCAGCCTAAATCCAATACAGAATTTAAGGATTTTTGCTCGATTACATCGATTGCCTTTAGGCATATTAATTCTGTTTCTTTACGGGGTATAAGCACAGAATCATCAACTTTAAATTCTAAACCGAAAAAAATCTCTTTTCCCAAAATGTATGCCAATGGCTCACCCCGCTTATGCAGCCTTTTGGCGTTATTAAGCAGATCCAGCTGATCCTGCTTTAATATAGCATCATCGGTAAAAAGATGACTGGAATTAAAAGCCTCTTTAAGCAGAAAACGCAGGTCTGTATCATTAAAAACGCTTTTATTTTCTAATAACCAATCTGTCAGTTTCATGGTCAAATCAACCCTTGAGCTTCGTAGGATTTACGCCTTTCCTCTTTGATCAATTCCTTGACCAAATAATCTAAATTACCTTCGATTATATCTTCCAGGCGGTATATGGTCAGGTTTATCCTGTGGTCTGTAACTCTTCGTTCGGGAAAATTATAAGTCCTTATCTTTTCGCTGCGCTCGCCTGTCCCAACCTGTGTGCGCCTGTTTTCGGTCATCTTATCCATCTCTTCTTGCTTGCGCTGTTGCATAATCTTGGCTTTGATTACCCTTAAGGCTTTTTCCCGATTTTTTATCTGGGAGCGTTCATCCTGGCAGGAAACTATTATGCCGCTAGGAATATGGGTCATCCTTACGGCGGAATCAGTCACATTGACGTGCTGGCCTCCTGCTCCGGAAGAACGGAATGTGTCGATTTTTAAGTCCTCGGGGTTTATCTTTAATTCAACTTCTTTAGGCTCGATCAAAACCGCTACTGTAACTGTGGAGGTATGTATTCGGCCTCCGGATTCAGTAACCGGCACCCTCTGAACCCTGTGTACTCCGCTCTCAAACTTTAAATGATTATAGGCAGATTTTCCTTTGAGCGAGAAAACCACCTCTTTGAACCCCCCTATCTCGGTGGGGCTAGAACTCAATACCTCAACCTTCCATTTATTAGCCTCTGCATATTTGCAATACATCTTGTAAAGGGTTGCGGCAAAAAGCGCAGCCTCCTCTCCACCGGCAGCTGAGCGTATTTCGATAATTATATCGAAATCAGGCTGGTTTTGGGTAAAGACCTTGTCCTCTATCTCTTCTTCCAGCGAAGCAATCTTTTCATCCAGCCCATTTAGTTCCTGCTGGGCCAATTCTTTCATTTCATCGCTTTCCTCCTGATCGAAAAGGATTTTTTTCAGATGCTCTTTTTCTTTGCAAGCTGCTTCCTTAAGCTCGAAAAGCTTGATGATCTTTTCCAGCTGGGAAAACCTCTTGGCCAGCTGAGTATATTTATCTCTATCCTTTAGCAATTCTGCGGAGGAAAGCTGCAAAGACAAGCTTTCATGCTCTTCTTTTAACTTATCGTAATTAATCATTTATTTTTGCCGTATTTCTTGACAAATTTATCAACCCGTCCTTCAGAGTCTACAAACTTCTGTTTGCCGGTAAAAAAAGGATGGCATTTTGAGCAGATCTCGACATTTATCGACTTTTTTGTCGAGCGGGTATGCACCACATTACCACAGGCACACATAATAGTTGCTTCTTCATATTTTGGATGTATTTTTTTCTTCATTGTTTCCTCCTTTATTTGTTTAGGGTCAAAAGAAATTCAACATTATTCTTTGTTTTTGATAACTTTTCGATCAAAAGCTCTAAGGCTTCTGCTGAATTAAGCTCATTAAGTGCTTTGCGCAGGACCCAGATCCTTTGGAGTTCATCGGGATGAATGAGCAGCTCTTCTCTTCTGGTGTTTGAACGCTTGATATCAATCGATGGATAGACCCGGCGCTGGAATATACTCCTGTCCATGGTTATTTCCATATTGCCTGTACCTTTGAACTCTTCAAATATTACATCATCCATTCTTGAACCAGTATCGATAAGGGCTGTGGCTATAATAGTTAAAGAACCCCCCTCCTCTAATGCTCTGGCAGCGCCAAAAAATCTCTTGGGCTTATGAAGAGCATTAGAATCTATACCGCCGGACAGTATTCTCCCTGAATGCGGTTCGACAAGGTTGTATGCTCTGGCTAGACGGGTAATGCTGTCAAGCAATATCACCACATCCTTCTTATGTTCGACCAATTTCTTGCCTTTTTCAATAACCATCTCTGCAACCTGGACATGCCTCTGGGCTGGCTCATCAAAAGTCGAACTTATTACTTCTCCATTGACGGTGTTCTTCATCTCAGTTACCTCTTCAGGCCTTTCATCTATCAAAAGGACCATAAGTATGACATCAGGATAGTTTTTCATGATGGCATTAGCAATCTTCTGAAGAAGAACAGTTTTCCCGCTATAGGGGGGAGCGACAATCAAGCTGCGCTGGCCTTTACCTATAGGAGAAAGTATATCGAGTATCCTGGTAGATAGCTCATTAGGTTCGGTCTCTAAGATAAACCTTTCCTTGGGATAAATCGGCGTCAAGTTGTCAAAAAGAATCCTGTTACGCGACTCATCAGGTTCTTCAAAGTTGACAGCTTCTACCTTAAGAAGAGCGAAATACTTTTCGTTATCCTTTGGAGACCTTATCTGACCGGAAACCGTATCTCCCGTGCGAAGAGAGAACTTCCTTATTTGAGAAGGGGAAACATAGATATCATCTGGAGAAGGTAGATAATTATAATTGGTTGCTCTTAAGAATCCAAATCCCTCGGGAAGAACCTCAAGCACTCCATCGCCAAACATCAAACCCTGTTTTTCTGCCTGGGCCTGCAGGATCTTAAAAATAAGGTCCTGCTTCTTAAGGCCGCTGACTCCGTTGACTTTCATATCTTTTGAGATCTTGTTAAGCTCAGATATCTTCATCTCCTTTAAGGTGCCGATATCCACACTCCCGTCAGCTGGCGGCTGCTTGTTACTTTTTACTTTTGATTTAGTTTTTTCCACAATAAATCAACCTCCTTTTGTAACTTTTTTAAATCGGAATTATTGTTAAT
>JAFGHG010000102.1 GCA_016939345.1 Candidatus Omnitrophota bacterium | reverse complement strand
GCATTAATTATTTTTTTCGTTCCTTTCTTGAATTATTAAACGCCTTTTCAATAAAGCCGGAATTGCCTCAGGATTTTCAAGGTTTTTATGACCCTGATAAATATCGTAGATCCCAGGAGTACTTGCGTCAGAATACTTATTTTAAAATAGTCCACGATAGTTTCTTTACCCTTATTATTTTGGTTTTTATAATATCCGGTTTATTCAACTTTATAGATCAGATTATAAGAGCTGAAATCACTGTTGAACTGTTAAGAGGGTTGATTTTTGCCGGCATAATATTTTTTATATTTCAGATCCTTGAGATACCTTTTTCTATTTACCATACTTTTTTTCTTGAACAGAGATTTGGATTTAACCGGACGACCCCCAAAACATTTATTTTAGATCTTCTGAAGACTTGGCTTTTGACTTTGATCATAGCAGGATTTGCTTTATCGGCAGTTTTTTGGTTTTTTATGAAAGCAGGAGGATTGGCCTGGGTCTGGTGCTGGCTGTTTGTTACAGCTTTTCAGATCCTTCTGATGTTTGTCGCTCCGGTGATCATCATGCCTCTTTTTAATAAATTCACCCCTCTTGAAGAGGGAGAGCTCAGAACTGCTATTGAAGATTATGCCCGGGCTGAGGATTTCAAGCTGGCTGGAATATTTACCATGGACGGCTCTAAGCGTTCAACAAAATCAAATGCTTTTTTTACCGGTTTTGGCAAAAGCCGCAGGATAGTTTTTTTTGACACCCTTATAGCCAATCATTCCTTAAGTGAATTGGTCTCGATCTTGGCCCATGAAATGGGCCATTATAAACGTAAACACATCCTGAAATATATCGCGATCTCTATTTTTACAAATGGAATGATGTTTTTTATTCTCTCCCTGTTTATAAATAATCCCTTGCTTTTTGAGGCTTTCAAGATGAAGGAATTGTCTGTTTACGCCAGCTTGCTGTTCTTTAGTTTTCTTTATACCCCGATAAATTTAATTCTTTCTATCGGCCTGACCAGCCTGAGCCGCAGGCATGAATATCAGGCTGATAAGTATGCTGTTTTGACTTATAAACACCCTGATTCCTTTATTCAGGCTTTAAAAAAGTTGACTGTTGATAATCTTTCTAATCTGACTCCCCACCCCTTAAAAGTCTTTATAGATTATACTCATCCTCCGGTTTTAAAAAGAATACAGGCCATAAAAGCAATCCAGCTTTAAAATAGCCCAGAATCACTTAAAAACACCCTTTTTTTTGATTTTCTAGGTTATATCATAGTGGGGCAGGGTAATTGTTAAAAAACAGCTTTTTTTATCTGTTCAGGGCATATTTTTATTAAACAGGGAAAAAGGCTATTGACTAATTAAATTTCAAGGATATCATGGCATATTAAAGAGTTTAGGGTATAGGGATTAGAGGAGGGTCAAGAAATATGAAGAATAAGATTAATTTAGCTATAGCAGTTATTTTGGTTTTTGGTTTTTGCGGCTGTTCTACTGTCCAGAAAGCAAACAGAGCAGAGCAATTACAGGCAGAAGTTGATTCTTTAAACAGGACAATAGAGCAGCTTCAAAAAACAAAAGAATCTGAACTCGACGAATTAGAGAGAGCAAAAAAGGACCTTGAAGACCGTTTGAGCAACGAACTTCTTGAATATAAAGCTAAGCTGAAAATGACTGAGGAGGGGCTCATGGTTACTTTTCTGGCAGAGGTATTTTTTGATTCCGGAAAAGCCGAAATGCGTTCAAAAGCAGAGCCTACTCTTGTCAAGGTAGCCTCAGTGCTTAATGACAAAGTAGCTGAATATGCTATAGTTATTCAGGGCCATACAGATAATGAGCCGATTAAATATTCGAGTTGGAAATCTAACTGGGAATTGGCCAGTGCCCGGGCTTTAGCAGTAGTTCATTTTTTTATAGATGAATGCAGTATTGACCCTTTAAGGCTTTCCGCCGTAAGTTATGGAGAATACAAGCCTGTAGACACTAACGATACAGAAGAAGGCCGGCAGAACAACAGAAGAGTAGAGATAATAATCAAAAAAAAGTCAGCTGAATGAAACGAACAAATAATATATCTTATTTTTTCTTCTTGTTAATTCTTCTTTTCTTATTTTTTCATGATCATGCCTTCTGCGGGGTAGTGACTTTTAAATCGGGCAAAGAACTTCAGGGGCTTATTATCAAAAAAACGGATAAGGAATTAATTATAAAGGTCGGCCCGGATGAAGAGACGTATGCACTTGAAGATATAGAATCAATAAAAGGCAACAAGCCCCGAAATATTTTACCCGGTGCTGATGGAGGCATGCAAGAGCCTTTGGATTTTAATGAGGCCTTGAAGACCGCTGCCAACGGTTCATTTTTACATGCAGAAGAGCAATTCAAGAATATACTAGAAAAAAATCCTTACGATTTTAATGCAAAGGAGGCCTTGAGAGCCATCGATGATTATAAAAAGGGGCTGATCAGCCAGGAGTATACAGTTTCTTTGTTCAAAGGAGCTTATTATTTTTTAAATAATCAGTTTGAGAAGGCCGTCGAGGTTTATAAGAAAGCACTCGATATAAATCCTGAGGCCAGCGAGATCTATTACAACCTGGCCAGTTCATATTATTTCCTAGGCGATGAAAAAGATGCTATATTTTATTTTGAGAAGCTGGTTAAAACTGACCCCGAAGACATGGATGTTCTATTTAACCTTGGTTCAATCTATTACTCTTTAGAAGACCACAAAAAGGCTATTTATTACTTTGAAAAGCTCCTTGAGCTTTTTCCTGATGATCCTCAAAGCCTCGCTTTCCTGGGCACATCCTATTATGCTACCGGCCAATATTCAAAGTCTCGTAAGTATCTGGAAAAAGCCAGAATTTTGCTTGAAGATTCCGGTAACAAGCAAGAAGCCAAAGAGGTTTCTGAGCTCCTCGCTAACCTGCCTTGATTTTTCTAAGTCTTTGGTTGACAGCATAATTCTAAGCAGTAAAATTAAATTATTATATTAAAAAAAGGAGGCTTTAATGAATTTATTCGGTTATTTACCCATTCATAAAATCATGGGCTCTCTAATACTCAGTTATTTTGTTCTTATTGTTGCGGCAAAAACAGATTCAGGCAGATTAAAAATTTTCGGTAGAATGCTTGCTTTTACTCTCTGGATAATAGCAGCTTATCTTGCCGCTATGAGCTATTATATGCAAGTTTCAGGATTGGATTATTTTTATAGCTCAGGAGGGCAAAAAATCCATTGCATGAAAGGCATGTGGAAATAATCTCTTTAGCTTTATTGTTCTAAAAGGAGGTAAGCATATGGTCGGCGTAATCGTGATATTGGTGGCTATTGTTCTTTTTACATTCGCTTTATATAACAGCCTTGTCGGAAAGAAAAATCAAGTCGAAAATGTTTTTGCCAGCGTAGACGCATTACTGAAAAAACGATACGATCTCATCCCTAATTTGGTTTCTACGGTCAAAACCTATATGGAGCATGAAAAGGGGACTTTGACTGAGATAACCGAACTGAGAGCAAAAGCAGTATCAGGGACTCTTACCAGCGATGAAAAGGTCCAGCTGGACAACAAGATCTCAAAGATGCTTGGCGGTATCATGGTGGCAGTAGAAAATTATCCTGATTTAAAGGCTAACCAGAATTTTTTACAGCTTCAGGGTTCTCTTAATGAAGTAGAAGAGCAGATATCTGCTGCCAGAAGAGCTTATAACGCGGCAGTCACAGATTACAACAATGCGATAGAGATGGTCCCTACCAATATTGTGGCTTCGATGCTTAATTATAAGCGCAAACAGGTTTTTGAAGCCAGCGAAGCTGAACGCCAGAATATAAACGTAGGCCAATTATTCAAAAATTGACCATTGCAAGAGTTACCTAAAGATATTTTTGCATGAAGACACTCTCTGAGATCCGTGAATTATATCATAGTGTTCTTTTGCCGGAATTAGAGGTTTTGGAAGGCCAGAGGAAGCTTGCTCTTAATAATATTATCATTGTTGCCTCAATAGTCTTTCCGCTGGCATTGCTGCTTGCCTATTTCATAAAGGACTTCTGGCCTATGCTTGTAGGATTCTTTATTGTAGCCGGGGCAGTAGCCTTTATCAGTAAAGATTACGTCAGGAATTTTAAAACCGGAATAATCGAAAAAATCGTACATGCTGTTGATGAAAAACTTAATTATTCTCAGGCAGCTTTTATACCCCGAAGTCTTTTTTCAGCTAGTGAAATCTTTAGGCATAAAATAGACCGTTACAGAGGCGATGACCATGTTCAGGGCATGCTCGGCAGGACAAAGGTGGAGTTTTCTGAGGTACATGCTGAATACGAAACCAGAGACAGCAAGGGGCGTACCCAGCACCACACCATTTTTAGGGGCTTATTTTTCGTTGCTGATTTCAATAAGCACTTTAAAGGTACAACAATAGTCCTTCCGGATACAGCTGAACGGCTATTCGGGGGTTTAGGGGCCATGTTTCAATCTTGGAACAAAACAAGAGGAGCATTGGTTAAACTTGAAGATCCGGAGTTTGAAAAACTATTTGTGGTTTACGGAGAAGACCAGATCGAGGCCCGTTATATCCTTTCTACCAGCCTTATGAAAAGGATAAGCGACTTCAGAAAAAAAACCAATAAGAATATTTTTCTTTCTTTTAAGGGGTCCAAGATATTTATAGCTATTCCATACTATCGGGGTTTATTTGAACCCAGAATATTTCGTACCATCATAGATTTTGCCCCTATCGAGCAGTATTTTGAAGATCTACAGCTTGCCACAGGCATAGTAGATGATCTCAACCTGAATATCAGGATATGGAGTAAACAGTAAGAGGAGGATTTATGAAAATAAATGCCAGTAAGATCAAGATTTTCAGGATAAAGAACCGCAAAGGATATGGGGCTGTATGCAATGGTCATCTTACCGAAGGCCGCACCCTGAACCAGGTTTACGACCGGATGCTTAAGGCTTTACGCAGAAGCAAAATAGAGGTCAACGGCAGGGTCTCTGACTTAAAGAGGTTAGTAAAGCAATTTTAGACCATATTAACCAAAGGAGAATATGAAAAAAAGCGTAATAATAATTGCCGTTGTCTTGGTTATCAATGCTATAATTATAGGGGCAAGCGTTAAAAGCGGCAGAGATAAAGGCGACATGATGCTGCGTTTCCATGAGCGCGAGGCTGTTACTTTTTTGTCTGCTTTGATGCTTGGCCTGACTAGCCTGAGTAGCCTTATTCTTTTTAAGCTGAAGACAAAAGTAGACTCGAAGGACAAGGGAAGGCGGTTCTGGCTGTTTTCGTCTCTCGGTTTTTTTTATCTTTGCATGGATGAATATTTTATGGCTCATGAAGGAATGGATGAGATGGTTGGTTCGCTTTTCGGCAAAAACATCAAATATTTAAACCTTGATAATTTTGTTATTGTTTTTTTCGGCCTGGCAGCCTTGGCGGTTTGTTTTTGTTTCCGCAAAGAGCTGTTTAAGCACAAGGAATTAAAACCTTTTCTTTTGTTTGGGGCAGTTGGGCTTGTGGGCACTGTTGTATTTCACGCTTTTGAAAGGATAAATATTGTTTTGGAAGTAATTGAAGAATCGTTTAAAATAGTGGGAGTTTCGTTTTTCTTTGCAGGATTTTTTACAACCCTTTTAGCTTATATCAATAATATTTCCTGCAAACAGCTGGGAATGACCAGCAATACCTAGTAGAATTTTAGCATCCTGCAAGGAGGTTAATATGCCGGAAGTACCGATGACAGTTACTATTCGCAAGATTCCCAATAAACCAGACCTTTTTGAATTTACTTTCTCAACCCCTGCTTTACGCTCGCAATTCAGACTGCCCAGGGTTTTGATGAATAAACTAAGGATTTTGATTGAGCAGGCTTTGACCAGTAAATAGTATTTAAATAACGGGAGGTGCGGTTTTGATGGGTGATAATGAATATGGCCAGGACAGGCGCAAATTTGACAGAGTAAAGGCTAACTTTATAGTAGTTTATAAGGTTAACCGTCCTATCGAGGTGACAATCAAGATAAACCAGCGTGAAATCTCGGCTTTGATGCTTGACCTAAGCGAAGGCGGGATGGCTTTGATAACAAAGTTTGATATACCTTCTTTTTCTTTTTTGATAATGAATTTTACCCTGATGAACACAACAGCTTTGAAAGAAGAAGACAGAATAAGGACCATGGACCTGGAAGGAGATGTCCGTTATAATTTGACAGCGCCCAACAGCGAGCATCGGCTGGGCATACGTTTCACCAAAATCAGCCAGCAGGATAAGGAAGCTATTTATAAATTTGTTAAATCTGCAAGAGAATCATTTAAGGCTAAATAATAACCAGATAAAACCTATGAACAGGGTCCTGATAGTTTTTTTAAGCTATTTCATTATCAGTCTAGCTTTTGCTCAAGATCCGGACCTTAAGCTTGAGATATTTAAACTCAAACATGGCAATGCCCAGTCTATTTATGAGATAGCTAATGATATGAAGAGCGAGCAGGGGAGGGTAAGTTTTGACCCTAATACCGGCAGTTTGGTCGTTCTTGATTACCCGCACAATTTAAATCAAATAGGCCAGGTAATAAACTCACTTGATATTGCGGCTAAAAATATCGAGATAAAAGTAAAGGTGTGTGATGTCAGCGGTAATTTTTTAAGCCGTCTTGGGTTGTATTCAGGACAGGTCATAATACCCAGCGGCCAATTTCAGGCAGTTCTGGAGGCTTTAGAGTCTGATCAAAATTCAGAAATAAGATCGGAAATGACATTAAGGACCCTAAGTAACCATCCGGCAAGGCTGCAGGTATCAAAAGACGAAATATTCGGCCATACTGTGACCCATTATTCAACGCGCCACAATGATTATACCGTTGTTACTGCCTTGCAGGAGCCTATAGGCGATTTTATGGAAGTTCTGCCTACAGCCAACAATGACGGAACAATTACTGTGGCAATACATCCGACGATGAGCACATTTGAACAAGGTTCTGCTTATGAGCGGACTATTTTGACCCAGGTAGTTGTTAACTCCGGAGATACTGTTGCCCTTGGGGGTCTTGAATCATCTGCTGCGGTTACCCAGCGGACAGAGAGCTCTTTTCTGGGCATCCCTTTCTCAAGAACCACAACCCAAAAAGATAAAAGCGTTGTGATGTTGCTTACCGCCACAATACTCGATTAGATGGAGTTAATTTATTATATACTTTTTGCTACCATTTTTTTGTTTATCCTCCTTTTTTTCTTTTTTATTTTTATTGTAATCAAGTCCAGTAAAGACTACCGTAAACACCAGTTTATAATAAATGTCATATCCAGCCAAAGACAAAAGATAACCAAGTCTTCACAGGAGTTAACTATTACTGATCAGGAGCGGATTTACGATGAACCAGCTCAAAACCCAAGAGGAAATCTTGATTTTAAAAACCTGCTTAGCAAGAATATAAGCGGAAAAGATATGCATGCTGGCGGAAGTGAAAAAATGGACTGGTTCGAAAAAGAGACTTTCAATCCAGAAAAATCCTTTGATCCTCAAACAGAAGAAAAATCCGATTCAGAGCTTTTAAAGGCTCAAGAGCTTGAACTGAAAGAACAAATACTCAGATTAAAAGATATAAATAAAAAACAGCAAGAACTTTTGATTGATCTTAAGGAAGAAAAAAAGGCCCTTCAGGCATCATTGTCTTTAGGGCAAGGTTTTTTAACCCCTGATTTGAGTTCAAAAGAGGCTAAGATAGATGAACTTAATATGGAGATTGCTGAGCTGCAGTCAGCATATAATGCCTTGAAACTTAAATATGCTCAAGTTCAGAGCTCTTATGAGAGCTTAGAAAGGCAGGCTGTTATTGATATGCAAACTAAAGACCAAGAAATAAGCGCAAACAAGACTTATATCGAGTCTCTTGAAAATAATACGGCAGTTTTGAATGAAAACATAAAGGCTTTGGGAGCTCGATTGGCCCGGTTTCAGGCTGATAAAGACATAATCGGAGAAAAAGAAAAAGAGATAATATTTCTTAAGCAGGAAATGGAGATTTTAGGCAAAAAGCTTGAAAATAACTCAAGCCTTGAAGCTGATCTCGGCCGAAAAAATCAGGAGATCAGAGATTTAAGTTTCAAGGTAAAGTCTTTAAATGAAAAACTTTCTCAGGCTCATATCGAAAACGTTTCTTACGGACTTAAAGCTAAAGAAATCGATCTTTTGAAGGAAAAGATAAGCTCTCTTTCCGAGCAGTTTAAAAGCCGAGAGAATCATGAGCATTCGGTCAGGGACAAGGAGCTTGAGATAAAAAACCTAAAACAAGCAAGAGAAGATTTAACCCAGGAATTAATCCGGGCATATGTTGATAAAGAGAAGTTTTTAAGCCAATCGGAAGATATTACCGCTCAAAAACAGCAAATTAATTTTTTTACTGCTGAGCTCAAGATAAAAGCAAAACTAGAGGAAAGCCTTAAGGAGAAAGAAGATGGGCTGGTAAATTTATCAAAAAGATATCAGTTTCTTGAACAAGAGCTTAAAGCCGTCAAAGAGGAGAAGGCTTTATCTTTGCAAAAGGCGATTAAGACAGAAGACCTTGTTAAAAAGCTTAATGATGAGATAAATTCACTGAAAGAAGAGATTGAGAAAAAAGACAGATTACTTGATCAGAAAAAGATATTTTTAGATGATTTGCTAAAAAAGCATAGAGAGCTGGAGGAGGGCTTAAGACAAAACAAGGCCGATAAAGAAATAATATCCAATCAGATCAGAGAGATCTCTGGATTAAACAGAGACCTGAAATCTGCCAGGGAAAAGCTGGAAAAACTTCAGCAGGATCAGGATAAAGAAAGCGCCAGCCGTTTGGATGAGCTTACAGTAGAAATAGAGGCTAATAGCAAAAAAGCTAAAGAGTTCGAGGACCTAGAGGAAAGGCTGGTCATTTTTAAAGAACAGTGCCTAGGTTATAAGTCAAGAAATTCTCAATTAACAAGAGAGCACCAGTTAAAAATAGGCGAAAAAGAATTACAGCTGCAAAATCTTGCCAGGGAGCTGCAAGAGCTGAAAAATACCAATAAGGAACTTGAAAAAAATATCGAGGAATTAAAGAAACAAAAGCCAAAGACTAAAACCCAGGAAGACCCTCCAGATGGGAAGGGGGTTTATTCTATATGGAGCGAGGCAGTAGATGGCTTTAAGAAATCCGCAGACAAATCTAAAAACAGCCACCCTCAGAAAATAAGACCCGAAGTTAAAGATATACTTCTCAAAGATATCCAAAAGCTGAAGATGGAGCTTGAGATCATCAGGGCAGAGAACGAGCATTTAAAAGATAAGCTTTTGGGAAATTAACCCGCTTTAGTCCAGCCTTATTACTTCAATTACAGTATAGTTTTTTTGTGTTTTTTTGTGTTTTTTTGT
>JAFGHG010000101.1 GCA_016939345.1 Candidatus Omnitrophota bacterium | reverse complement strand
AGAATCTTCTTCAAAGATATAAAAACCTGTCTTTAAAAAGACTCCTAATCCTGGATTTATTTTTTTGCTGATGTCAAACGCTCCTCCTTCAGGGGTAATATCGCCATCCCACATCAAATCACCCGGTTCCCATAAGACATCTCCCAATTTCATTTTTCCACCTATAAGATACAGCCATTTGGCCGCGTTGTATTTGGCATAAGCATAGTCCAAATTAATGGGGTGCTTTGAAAATGAATCATCGAAACTTTGATTTGTAGAGCGGATATAATCATGGTTTACGGCGGCTCCTCCATTATCACTTAGGCCTGTTGCCAAACCCAAAGCCACTAAAACCTTATTGTTCACCTTTGCTTCTGCCCCTAATCTCAGCCTGAAGCGTCCTCTGTGCCTTTCACTTGTCTGGTCATTTACGGTTTTGCTATGATTAGCCTGGTACCTTACCCTGTAGTCTCCTTTTAGCTTAATTGTCTGAACCCAGGAAGGCAATGTCTCAGACTCACCTGCTGCTATTTCCTTCTTGATAGTCTCTTTTGTTTCAACCTTGATTTGCTGGGCTTCGGCACCGGTTAACACTCCCTTTTCCACCAGCTTCTGAAGCAAAATATCTATCTCTCCTGCATATGACGGAAGGATAACTAACCCTGCTGCGATAAACCCAAATAACAGTAATGACATTACAAACTTCTTCATTTTTGACTCCTCCTTTTTTAATTATGACTAAACGATTTCCTGATTTGACGTAAACTGTTTTCTATCTGTTTAAGTGATTCGTACGCGAAGCTACTATCAAGCTGGTTCTCCTTTTCGATGTTATCTACGATATTATTCAGCCGGCTGAGCTGCGTACGTAAATTACTTGCAACAAAATCACGACGGATATTAGATAAACTATTCATTAAAATATTTTCACCTCCTTACCTTATTCTATATAGATACCGGCTGTTCGATCCTTTATTCTTAAATCCGGCTTACTGGCTTAAAAAAAACCGGCCATAAGCTCAGAATCTTGCGCTTTGATATCAGATGAGATGCGCCTGGGATAAGGATTAAATAACGGGCACAACTCATAAAGGCTGAAGCAATAATTTTCCCTTTCAAAAACCGATGGCACCATTAAGCCGTCTCTGAACTTTCCGCATGTGGCGTATTTACTCTTTGAGCTCAAACAAGGGCACATTTTATACTCTCACCTCCTTAAGAGGCTTATTTAATATACCGCGGTTTGAAACGGAATATTCCTTATTCCGCATGACTAATAATTCGTTAATTATTTCCAGGAGTTTGACTATACTGAAAGGCTTAGTTAGATAATAATCTGCGCCTACCAGATTTCCGTAAACCTTATCCTGCCATTCAGCTTTAGCGCTTAATATAATAACAAATGTCTTATAGGCAGCAGAATCATCTTTAATAGCTTTACAAATATGGAATCCGTCAATACCCGGGAGCATGATATCAAGGAGGACTATATCGAAGACTTCATTACTTATCCTATTTTGCGCTGTGAGTCCGTCATAAACAGATACTACCTCAAAACCCTCTTTAGAAAGATTATAAGAAATGAGTGAGTTGATCCCGTGGTCATCCTCAACAACCAGTATCTTCTTTTCTTTTTTTGCTATTGATTGGTCCATTTTTTCAACATTAAGTAAACTGGGCGTAGAAAGCCTCTATGGATTCTAATTCTTCGTAAAAGGCTTCTTTCAGATACTCCACGAACTCTCTGATCAATCTTTTTATTTTTCTTTTCATGGCCAAAGTATAACATGAGGCTGTTATGTCTATTTGAAGGGCGTGTAAAATATGGGTAAAATAGTATGGGGAGAAAAAGTATTATTTAGGGAGAGTAAACCAAAACTTAGAGCCTAAACCTTCTGTGCTTTCGACGCCTACCAAACCCTGGTGCAGTTCAACAATATGCTTGACGATAGAAAGCCCAAGGCCTGTGCCGCCAAGCTCGCGGGAACGAGCTTTATCTACGCGGTAGAAACGCTCAAAAATACGCGGGATATCTTTCGCGGGAATACCTAAACCTGAATCTTCAACCAGGATCTTGATTTTATCCCCAAGATCCTGGCTGTATATCTTAACCGTACCATTATCCCGGTTAAACTTAATGGCATTGTCAAAAAGATTAGTCAAAACCTGGGCGATCTTATTCCTATCTACGTTAAGGAACATATCCGCGGGTAGGCCGTTGTCAAATACAATATTTTTCTTTTCTAAGGCAGTTTTAAGACTTACCGAGACCTCATAAACCAGATATTTGAAGTTTATCTTTTCTTTTTCTATAACCTGCTCTTTTGATTCCAGGCATGAAAGATCCAATAGATCGCTGATCAACCTGTCCAGGCGTTCGGCATGCTCCTGGATGATCTCTAAAAAATGCCTGCTGTTCTCTTTATCCTCTAAGGCGCCGCTTAAAAGCGTCTCTACAAAACCCTTTATTGAAGTCAACGGAGTTTTTAATTCATGCGATACGTTAGCTACGAAATCCCTGCGCACAGTCTCAAGCTGCCGTAACTGCGTAATATCATGTATCACTAAAAGGCACCCCGTTATCCCTCCTTGCTCCAAGATCGGAGAAGCATTTATCTTGAAAATTCCCTGCTTGGGTAAACTTAAATTAAGCTCACGGGAAAGGAATCTCTTGTTTTCGAGGACATCCGTAATAATACCCGCTAACTCATGATTACGGATAACCTCCAGGAATATCTTCCCCTGAGCCTGAGACTTTTCTACCTTAAATATCATCTCAAACGCACTATTGACCGAGATAATCCGGCTTTCATTATCGGTCACTATTATTCCTTCAACCATACTTTCTAAGATCGCTGCCTGTTGCTGATTCTGCACCTGTATCTGGCTTATTTTATCCTTTAGGCCATCTGCCATATTGTTCAAGGTATCCGCTAATTCCCCAAGCTCATCCTTTGAATTGATATTTATCTTACGGCTGAAATCCCCTGAAGAAAAATTACGGCTTGAGCGGATGATCTTTTCTACAGGCCTGATTATCTTAGAAGTCAGGAAAGAACCGATAATAAAGGCTAAGGCCAAGGAAAAAAATAAGCTCAAGAAAACAGTTTTTCTTATAGCAAACGATATCTTGTTGACGCTATCCAAAGAAACAGCTACGCGCAATACCCCTTTTGTATCATCCCTGTCTTTAAGAGGCAGCGCCAGATACAACATATCCATTTTAAAAGTGGGAGAACGACGGATAGTTTCGCCTAACCCACCCCTCAAGGCCTCTTTTACTTCCGGCCTTTGGGAATGATTTTCCATCCTTCTTGCTTCTTTTAACGGCTTTTCAGAATCAACAATAACTTTGCCTTTATTATCAATGACCGTGATACGGCTTTTGATCTTTGAACTCAATGACTTTATTTGAAAATCCAAATATGAGTGGTTTTCCTCTTTTAAATTTTCGAGGGAAACCTGCCTTTCTATGAGGTATGCCTGGTTTAAAAGTGAAGATTTTACTACATTAAGCGCCTGCTCTTTAAGATCCTTGTCCAAATAAAAAGCGATAAAACTAAAAGATAGCACTATTACCGCCAGGTAAGAAAATGCTAATTTT
>JAFGHG010000100.1 GCA_016939345.1 Candidatus Omnitrophota bacterium | reverse complement strand
CTTTGCTCAAGCGACCTCTCTTATTGCCTCCTTAGCAAAATCCTACGTTGAAGGAAGGCTTGAGGAAAGAATCAAGGCATACTGCCTTCCCAAGGTGCTTATTATTGATGAGATTGGCTACCTTCCTATTGACAGGCAGGGAGCCAATCTCTTCTTTCAGCTGATATCCCGCCGATATGAAAAAGGCTCCCTTATCCTTACATCGAATCAGAAATTCGGTAAATGGGGCGACATATTTGGCGACCCGGTAATCGCTACAGCCATCCTGGATAGACTGCTGCATCATTCTACCGTAGTCAATATCAAAGGCGAAAGCTTCAGGCTTAAGGAGAAAAGGAAGGCTGGTTTTTTAAAACATGATAACGAATCTGTGAATTTAGCTGCAGAGGGGGTAAAAATTCAATGACCGTAGGGGGTAAATTTTAGATAATCGTTGACAACAATCGGGGGATACCGGATTTTGGGCCTCGAAATGCCTTAAGGGGGATATAGAGTAAGTCAGGAGACCCTGGTTTTCGGTTTTTTTCTATCCGAAGGGATGAAATTGATTTCTATCTTTGCGTTGAGCCTATCGACCAACTTCCTTAACATATTAAAAGAGTAGCCATGGTATTCTTCGCGCTCTAAGCGAGAGATATCAGCCTGCCTGCAGCCCATAAGTTCAGCCAGCTTCTTCTGGGTAAGTTTTCTTGCAAGACGCAACCTTATAATCATACGACTAATATCCGCTGATGTTTGAGCATGCAAGACAGCGGGGAGAGGTTTGCTTATCATATCCTCATATTCGTTTATCTCATTTTGAAGCTGAGCTATATGCTCGACAAGCCCTACGGAAAGAAGCTCAAATTTGCCCTTATCTTTAGAGTATTTTTCACTTACTTCTTCCAGGTCTCTTTTGAGCTCTTCTAGCTTATTTTTCGTATATTCGTATTGCCGGCTGTTTTTAATCATAATCTCACCTCCAAAAGTCCTTTTGAAACACCATCCCGATCATGACCAAAAAAGTTAATTCTGTTTCTACGCATAATTATGTCGTTTTCCATAACCGAAAAAAGATGGGCATTATATATTCTCTTTGCATTCCTTATTTTTTCGGCATCGGGAGAATTAAAATCAAATCCTTCTTTTAAGATAAGTACGCAGTCAAAATCTCCGGGCTCAGCTTTGCTAGTTACAAAGCTGCCATCAAGCAAAAAACTCTCTATGTTCTCAGCGTGCCTCGATAACAACTCAACCAGTGCTTCTAACATCTTGAACAAATCCTTACGTTTTTGTGTACTTTCGCCAAATCGTTTTCCAACTTCTTTCAAGCTAGCTTTATGTATGCCTGCCGGCAGATAACCATAGCTATTTAACTTAGGTATCATTTCCTTCTCGCACTATTCATATACCATATTTGGTATGTAAAGTCAAGGCCTTTTTGTAAAATAGTTCATTTTTAAAGTGGGCTTCAGCTGCTCATTTATCTAAATTAATTCACATATTTAACGGTTTTTGCTAAGCGTTTCATGGTTCTAAAAATATGCTTCTTGCAATATCCACTTTCCTGATAATGCCTCTTTTCATCAGGCCAAAGATAGCCTAAAACAATCTTAATGTCCTCTCTCGCTTTCTTATCTAACGCATAATCTGACTTTGCCATAATACAAAAAACCTCCGCTTGTTGCGAAGGTTTTACTTTTTTAACGTCCGGGATTTACCCCTTCTTAACTCGGGACTTCTTTTTTATGTGTAAATTGTACCATAATATTATACACCTGTCAATAGTAGCTAAAAATTCCCCCCTCTTTTTATCAAGTCTAAAGCTAGCAGCTGCACCCCCTATTACTTCAGCAAAAATCTGGTGTGCATGTTAGCCTCCCTGCTATTTTGCTTCGCAAAATAAAGATGCAGGGACTGCGCAATTTTTGCTGAAGCTGGAATGCCGAAGATGCGCCTAGTTTGCTTAAAAGGCATTTTCAGATGAAAGGTTCTCGCTTGCGGGTAGCATTTCCAAAAACAATATTACTTAGTATACTATACTTCCCTCCCACTTACGCCAGGGCACGTTGCCTATAATTCAATATGCTTGCCAGGGTAAGGGGATTTGGGTCATCGATATCAACAGAGCTCCAGGCATCCATCATATGCTGCTCTATATAGGCATAGGGCAGGAACCCAAAGCCTTTCTTGCCCCATTTGGTAGACCAGGAGTTCTTAAACTTTATAAGCTTCTTCTTATCATCATAGCCTACAGGGCAGATGGCGTGGCCTCCAAGGCTATATTCTTTCTTTTTAGGCATAGGAATAAGGCCAGTCTTGGTCTCCATCATACCTTTGAAGACCTCTACACCTATGACACATGGGCCTTTGGTGGCAAGAGACATGCGCAGTTCACTCAGGTTGAGTATGCGGGCATAGCTTAAGATACGGAATTTCTTGGCATCAGAGACAGCGCCTCTTTTGGCTTTGCCTTTTTTACGTGATACATACGGCCAGAACTTTTCTCTACAGATGCCTTTTTTGTCAAGGACCTTCATGGCCGCGCGGATAGTAGTGCCTTCTTCTTCAGGCATACCGTCTATTTTCTTACATTCGCTATAGAGAAAGCGCGGTGAGAGTATAACGAGCTTACTATAGTCAAGTAGCTCCTGATATTCCTTCATGCCGCTGGCTGTGGCAAAGCCCACGCAGGTCCCCTCCTGCCCTTGATCCCTTACGGGTGAGAGCTTAGATGTATAGTCTATTTTCTTGGGGAGTTTTACCACAGGCAGATACGCCCGCATAAGGTAATCTCTTCCGTCAAATTTGTCTTTTATGCAGCCGAGCCTGGTCATGAGTTTGCTCTCCTAGGGATGTGTTATTTTAGGGCAGCTCACTTACTTCGAAGAGCCCTTTTTACTACATCAGCAACTGTATGCTTATTAATCCCTTTTTGCTTACAACAATCTGAATCTTGCAACTTAATTCCGCAATATACACAAGTTTTATCACGCGCCCTAACTTCATCTTCAAGCCATTTAGGTATGCCCCAACTATTCATTTTTCTTCCTTAGCAAATTTCCTGACGTTTTACACAATAGCAACATATTCAGCCACAACACGAAATTCTTTTGCCGGGATATTTTCTAATATTATATCGTCGAAATTCCTGTTATCAGGTGACAAAATTATTTTTTTATGTCTCCAGGTACCATCTGGAAAAAATTCCTTTTCACTTTTGTACCGTTTTATTGTAAATTGTCTCGTTGTTTCTGGATCAGAAATTAAATGGCATTCCACAAGAACGATTAAGCCGTTTCTTGTGCCTCCCCTATCTGTTCGGAATACGCAATAGCTTCCATCAGGAATGGTCGGCTCCATTGATTTGCCTATTACTTTTGCTATAAACATATCTTTATTAAGTGTCCTGGGCATATTTACCTTCATCCAGCCAATAGGCTCATCTGTAACCTGTGTTTCTTCACCGAATGAAGTAGCAACTGCCTCAAGTGATAATACAGGTAAGTAATCTTTAAACTGCAAATTTTCTGGAATAACTGGGACTGGCCCACCAGCCTGCTTTGCTTCTTCTTTGACTATATCAGAAAACATCAGAGCGCCTTCCTTGCTTTTTAGCTTAGACCTAAAAAGCATTTCCGTTTCTTTGTCTATGAAATACATGTAGACACCTTTATGTGCGCGAGACATTAATACTCTATAAACATGTTTAAGATGTTCGGTCAATCTTTCATTTTTTCTTAACACCTGGTTATCAAAAGATTTCTCAGGAATGCTAATCCAGCCCTTATCTTTACGCCAAACTAGATCTGGTCCAAAAATAACACCAATATAATCAAATTCAAAACCTTGAGCTGTATAAACTGTGCCTACCTGTTCCATGCCGCTTGGATCGGTAGCCCACTTCCAAAATTCGTCTTTCTTCTCCCACGGCATTTTAAAATCACCTATTTGTACATCATTTACCAGTGAGCCATCAGGATTGGGATCGCTCCATTTCCAGCAAAAACCTGCAGTAATTCTTGCTGAATTTTCTTTTTCCCTATTCTTTTGGTTAATCGCGATTTTAAGATCATCTGGAGTCTCAAAAATCTTAAACTCCATCTTTGCATCAAAATTGTTAATATCGGAAGCTCTTATCTCTAGCAATTTATCTAACCATTGTAAATATGCGTCAGATCCGGAACAGCGAAATTGTGTTCGAAGTTCGAATTCTGCAATTGCACTATCCTTAACTCCAAACTTAGCAGCAGAATTTTTTATCAATTCTACACAACCTATCTCTTTGGGGCGAACAATTTGAAATTCGTCTATGAAAAATAATGATAGTTTGGCTGGTTTTATGAGGTCGTCTACTTG
>JAFGHG010000099.1 GCA_016939345.1 Candidatus Omnitrophota bacterium | reverse complement strand
CCAAGTAAAGAGGCTGTAAAAATCAAAGAAGCCCTGAGAATCGTCCACTGGGCCAGCCCTCTGAGCTGGTATAAAACCTATAAGGCAATAAAGGAATTTTCGCCAGATATCCTGATCTTTAACTGGTTTACGCCTTTTACCTGGCTGCAGTTCTATACAATTTCAAAATTGATCAAAAAAAATACCAATACCAGGATATTATACATCTGCCATAATGTCCTGGCCCATGAAAGCCGTCCTCCGGATAATTTTTTTACAAAAACTGCAATAAAGCAAGGCGATTCATTTATTGTCCACTCAAAGAACGATTTAGAAAATTTAAGAAAACTGATACCCGAAGCAGAAATAAAACAAATTCAGCATCCGATATATGATTTTTTTAAAGAAAACCCGATAAGCAATGATGCTGCTCAGGAAAAAATAGGTTTAAAGGGAAAAATATTATTATTTTTCGGTTTTATCCGCGAATATAAAGGCCTAAAATATCTTATCCAAGCCCTACCGTTGATAAGGGAAAAAGCCGATGTAAAACTTCTCATCGTCGGCGAATTCTGGGAAAAAGAAAATAATTACAGAAAATTGATTTCCAGCCTGGGGTTAGAAGAGCATACCAAAATAATCTCTGGCTATGTACCTGATGAAGATGTGGGAATGTATTTTAGCGCCTGTGATCTGCTGGTGCTTCCTTATATATCAGCCACCGGAAGCGGAATAGTTCAGATAGCCAACTCATTTCAAAAACCGGTGATCGCAACCCGGCTGGGATGCTTTAGCGATGTAATCAAAGATAAAAAAAACGGCTACCTTATTGAACCTGCCGACCCAAAAGCAATAGCTGAGGCAGTATTGGATTTTTACAGCGATGAAAACAAAGCCAAAAACTTCATGGCCAGCATCGAGAAAGATAAGTTTTCCTGGGATAAGATCAGAGAAGCCATTGAGGGCTGCCTAAAGTAAGATAGCAGTTACCGCCTCCTTATTATTACTTTATTCTCCTGGCATACCATATACTGAAAATAAAACCCGAAAGAAGAATCCAGGCCATTGTAATAACCCTGTCCAAAGAAGCAACGACCATGGTATCAGTAAAATTTTCACCGATCAACTTAGCTACATAAGACATCAAAGCTTCCTTAATCCCTAAAGCAGCAGGAGTAACTGAAAAGAGAAATGACATAAAACCTACAGAGGCAATTATTATGGCAGACGAAAAATCAATCGGTTTATAGACAAAACCGTAGATAAGGAAGATACGGAAACTGGATATAAAAATGTAGAACAGAAAAAAGGACACAACCTTAAAAAAAAGTCTGCTGTTGGTCCTAACCCTATACCATTCTTTAAGGGCTTTTGACAAACGTGCGTTCTTTTTATCCAGCCAGCTGATTATTCTTTTTAAGGGGATGAAAAAAGATGCTGAACCAAACAAAACTAAACAGGCAAATATGATGAAAACATTCAGATTAAAAGTGCCGGTGACCAAAAATCTATACATAATAACACCGAGAGGCACTGCTGCCAGGCAAATCAGCCTGGTTATGCTTAAAAAAATAAATATTGCAAAGAATTTAGCGTAAGATAAACCGTGAATTTTTTTTAGATAAAAACCCCTGGCAAAGATTCCGGCTTTAAAGAAAAGATAATTAGAGTAGTTATCCAAAATAGTCAGACCCAGCCACTCCCGCAGGCTAAGGCTAAGGTTTAAACTTTTAAGGGCTAGGTTAAAAATCCAAGCATAAACGACTATACCGGATAAAAAGATTAAAGACAGCAGACTATACTCCTGCCAGCTTAATTGAAGTATTTTTTTAAACTCATCTAGATGGGTTAAGATATAGTTGTAAGCAAGGGCAAAAAAAGCCAGAATTAACAAGAACTTAGCGGCTATTTTAAGATTTTGGAATGATGCCTTTGACTCTGGCATATAAGGCAATTATTTCTTGATTTGAATACGTTCTACTGTCCAGGTATTACCTTTCATGTCGGCATTAAAGCAACGGGTGCAGACCTCGAAAGAGCCAAATTCATTTTCAGCTTTCTTTCTCCTTAACTCAACTGCCCTTTTTGATTTCCAAATCTCCCTAATAGAAGGGATCTGGTTCAGGTTGCCGTAACAGGCGCTACCCCAATAGTCCTGCTCGCAAATGGTCACGTTGCCCGTGGCATGAACAGTCGGATGCCAATACTGGAAATGACAGAAATATGAATCATGGCGGTTTATCCTTACTCCCTTGGAATCATAAGCATAAACCTGGTACTTAGGGTTTTTGGGCAGATAATCCAGATCGTTCGGAGTAAGGTATATATTTTTTCGCATACTACCATGCTCATGAGGAGCACATGTCCTTAAAGTAAGTTCATCTACGCCGAGCTCATGAGCCAGTTCTTTTATCTTAGGTATCTCATGCTCATTAGTCTTTGTAACCATAAAACGCATCTCGATTCTGGGAGACGCCGCTCCTTTCTCTCTCTTAGCCTTAACTAGTTTTTTGATATTTTCTAAAAGATGATTGAAGTCGCCGCCGATTCGGTACTCTTTATATGTTTCTTCAGAGGCTCCGTCTACTGCCAGGATTAATTCGTCTAATCCGCAAGAAAGCAGCTGCTGGATATGGTCCTTCTGGTCTAAAAGCAGACCGTTAGTCGAAAGGACAACTATGATGTTTTTGGTTTTAGCATAACGGATCATTTCATAAATCTCATAATTTATCAAAGGTTCGCCGATACCCCAGAGCATTATTAAAATCACCGTATCACCCAGCTCATCGATAATTCTCTTGAATTGATCAAGGGGCAGATTTATTTTTGGCAATTTCTTTTCGGATTCACCGGAACCGGTAGGACACAAAGGGCAATGTAAATTGCACATATTGGAAGGCTCTATCTGCATATATACAGGCCAACCAAAGGGTTTGGGTCTGGGAAAAATAACATTAAGCCCTGTCAGGTAATAATTAAATATTTTCCTGAATGAGACATTATCAAGCTGATAAGGCACATAATCAAATTTAAACCTGAATTTTTTGGTAAAAAACCAGGACAAGATGTTCGATGCGCCCTCGAAAACAAGAGACACTTTTCTAGACTTTCTCATTATTGAAATCTCCTTAACCGTTATTTTCTATTATAAGGAAAAAAACTACAGGAAATCAAGTTTTTTAAAAACATTATCAAAGCCGTACTTGCTGTTTACCTTTGAAGATATAAATTCTCGCCTGCTGTCATCTGAAACAGTATTTAAAAAATCCGAGATCTTTTTAGGAAAATCCTGAATCGATGAAATCCTCAAGCCTTCATCATCGCCGATATTCAAACCCTCAGCTCCTTTTGGGGTGGATAACACCTGTACGCCACAGCCTAATGCTTCAAGTATTTTAAACCTCGTGCCTCCGCCTGAAACAATCGGTACGATCACCAAGTCAGCAATCTGTATCAATTCTTCTATTTTTTCAAGCTCTCCTACCATTATAATATTTTTAGATGGATTTTTGCAACTTTTTACTCCTCTTCCAGCAATTAAGATCTTTATCTGAGGGTTGATATCAAAAAGATCAGAAGAGATTTGTTGGCAAATGATCTTATAAGCTTCCTGAGTGGATATATTAGTAAAATTCCCAAAATACAGGACTATTTTCCCGGCATCTACGCCAAATTTATTTTTTAATTCCCTTTTTTTTTCACTATTTACCGGGAAGAATTTGTCGGTATCAATAAAATTTTCTATCAAGACAGGTTCACAGGAAAACCTCTTCTTGATATATTCATAATCCAGAACAGAGGTCACAGAAATGCTCTTAGATTTTCTAATGGCATATGATTCAAAAAAATCAACGAACAAAGAAACTAAGGGCCGTCCCATTTCTTTAAAACGCAAAGACTCGATATTGTGCTCGTCAAGATGGACAGGAACACTGTATCTTTGGGCTATTGATAATACTGTTTTAGCCAAATAAGGAAAATTCAAAATTATCCAGTCAGGCTTAGATGCAATACGGTTTTTCAATAATCTAGCAAGGCTAGGGTTAAAAAAATAGTTTATTTTGTATTTTGCTTCAAAATTTACATATTCAATATTTGCAGCAAAACCGGTATTTTTAGCGAAATGGCTTACGCTGGAAGGAGAAAAAAGGGTGATTCTGTGATTTTGTAAAGACAAATAACGGCAGAAACCGTCAATTCTTCTAGAAGCGCCATCTAATACAGGGTAAACAGGGTGAGGACTTATTAAGAATATATTTTTTCCCACATCAATTATTTTCTTCAATCAAAGATTGCCTTTAAGACAAAAATTCCTTTTTCTTTATCCTGTACAGACTTTCTTCAATCAGTTTTCTATTATTAGCTATCAAATCAGCTGCCAGGCCGATCATGGCTATTTGAAACCCAACGATTAAAAGAACAGCTCCAAAAATCAAAGATTGAATATGTCCTGAGCCGTCTCCGCTAAAGTAAAAATATAGAAAACGGATAGCCAAAGCAGAACCGAGTATAAAAATAGCTGCCCCGACCATAGAAAAAGTCTTAAGCGGCTCATATGCGGCATGGATACGCAACATTGTAGCGCAAGACTGGCTAATATAACCGGGTATACTTCTTATCAGCCGCGACCTGCGCACATCAGGATTCCTGCCGATATTGACAAAAGAAAGAGCAAGATCTTTTTTTCCTGCCTGGATTATAGTATCTATTGTATAAGTGTAATCGCTTAAAACGTTTAAGCGCAACGCCGCCTCCCGTGAATATGCCCTGAAGCCGGAAGTGGCATCTAAGACTTTTGTTCCCGAAATCTGGCGCACAACCCAGCTGCCCAAACGCTGTAATCTCTTTTTAATGAAAGAAAAATCCTTTATCTTTTCAATATCTCTCTGGCCGATAACCATATCAGCATCGCCCTTTAAAATCGGTTCTATGAGCTTGGGTATATCTTCTCCTCTATACTGGCCGTCGGCATCGGTATTTACAATGATATCGGCTCCTTTTGATGTGGCCAAATTTAATCCGGCCATAAAGGCACAAGCCAGGCCTTTGTGTTTTTTAAAACTGACAACGTGATCAGCCCCGGCATTTTTTGCGGCTATGATGGTGTTATCATTTGAACCATCATCGATTATCAGGGTCTCAATGGAGCTTATTCCGGCTATCTCTTTGGGCAGATCAGCTAAAGTCTTGGCAATGTTTTCCTCTTCGTTTAAACAGGGTATCTGGATAATCAGCTTCAGATTTTCCTTCATTTTAAGAGTCTTTATCAAAAAATTACAAGAGCTTATACTCTTTAAGAACACTTTTTAACTTGGCCAGGTTTCCTTCGCTTATAGGACAAAGCGGAAGGCGCATATTCGGTTCGATCATTTTCATAAGACCGAGGGCTGTTTTTACCGGTATAGGGTTGGTCTCAATAAAAAGAGCTTTTATAATATTATACAGGTAAAGCTGTAATTCTCTTGCTTTTTTTAAGTCGCCCTGCAGGAAGCTGGCAATAAGCTGATGGGTTTCAGAAGGCATAACATTTGCCGCTACAGAAATAGCTCCGACACCCCCGACAGACAGTATCGGCAGGTTTATCTCATCAGCGCCCGAGAAAAGAAGAAAATCCTTATCGACCATAGTCATCAAACTGGTAACCTGATCAAGCGAGCCGCTGGCTTCTTTGACCCCCAAGATGTTACTGCAATCATTATAAAGCCTGGCTACGGTCTCAGGAAGGATGTTACTTCCAGTACGGGAAGGCACATTGTAGATGATTATCGGTATATTTACTTTATCAGCAATAGTCTTAAAGTGACGATACAACCCCTCCTGGGTCGGTTTATTGTAGTAGGGCGTGATTATCAGCGAATAATCAGCTCCTGACTTTTTAGCAAATTCCGCCAGATCCAGAGCTTCATGGGTAGAATTAGAACCGCAGCCGGCAACAAGAGGCAGTCTCTTGTTTAGGGCTTTAACGGCAAACTCGATTATTTTTTTATGTTCAGGATGTGTAAGGGTAGCGCTCTCGCCGGTAGTCCCGCATACCAGTATACCGTCGGTGCCTTTTTTGATATGCCACTCTATCAGTTCCTTTAGTTTATCAAAAAGTATCTCGCCCCTGCTATCAAAAGGTGTTACTATTGCCACGATACTGCCTTTCAACATCTTGATCTCCTTTATTTATATATTAAACTCGCCTTTAAAAATTAAACGGGCCGTACCTTCTAAAAAGATATTCTTTACTTTATCCTTTGAGCGGTCAAAAGAAATCTTGAGCACTTCGCCGCCCCGGGTATTGACCGGCATAATGATTCTGTCTTTAGAGCCGGAGTATTTTATTCCGCTGATTATTGCGCTGGCAACCGAACCTGTACCGCAGGCTAAAGTCTCGGATTCTACTCCTCTTTCATATGTCCGGATAAAAATAGATTTTTTGGCCCCTATTTCTACAAAATTAACGTTTGTGCCGGCAGGGGCAAATTTCTTATTAAAACGGATTGCCCTGCCTATTTCTTCTACATTTATATTATCCAGGCCCTGGACAAAAACGACAACATGAGGCACGCCGGTATTTATGTAATTAACCCTGATCCTTCTTCCCAAAACCATCAATGGCATATCCAGTTTCATGCCGAAAGCATCGGTTAAGCCTACTTTTACCCGGTTATTTGCGATCTTTGCTTTGATTAAGCCGGCAATAGTTTCAAATGTAAAATCAGCTGAACGGCCATTTGAATGCTTGCACCATAAAGCAGCGCATCTTGCACCATTACCGCACATCTCGGCTTCTGATCCGTCTGCGTTTATTATTCTCATCTTAAAATCCGCTCTTTTGGATTTATCGATAACCAGGGTCCCGTCTGCACCTATGCCCAGCTTGCGCCGGCAAATATCTCTGGATAAACTTTTCAGCCTGCCAGTGCCAAGCTTTAGCTTGCGGTTGTCCAACAAAACAAAATCATTACCTGAAGCCTGAAGTTTAAAAAAATTTATTTTTTTCATCTTACTTCTTTGCTTCTTACATCTTTTATAGAGCTATTTCCTTATCCACTAAATCCTTATAAGTCTCCCTTTTCCTTATAACCTTACAAGCCTTACCGCTTACAAGTACTTCTGCTGCCCGGGGCCGGGAATTATAATTTGAACTCATTGCAAAACCATAAGCTCCTGCCCCCATAACTGCCAAGAAATCGCCTCTAGCTGCTGCAAGCTGCCTGTCTTTGCCTAGAAAATCGCCGCTCTCGCAAATAGGCCCGACCACATCAGACAGTTTGCGGCCTATATTGTTCTTAGCTTTGTCGACAAGAGGAATTATCTTATGATAAGCTCCGTATAATGAAGGCCTTATCAAATCATTCATGGCAGCGTCGACGATAATAAAATTTTTATTCCTGTTTTCCTTCACGTAGGTAACCTTTGTCAGCAATACCCCGGCACTGCCGGCTATAAAACGCCCGGGCTCAAGAATAACTCTCACCTTAAGTTTTCTTAATAAAGGCACAACCTTTGCAGCAAATTCTTTGGCAGTTTGGGGTTTTTCTTTGTCATAAACAATACCCAAGCCTCCTCCAATATTAAGAAAAGATATCTTAATTCCAATATTTTTTAAATCTCCCATAAGCTTACCAGCTTTTTTTATTGCTCTGATATAAGGCTGGCTTTGGGTGATTTGAGAGCCTATATGCATATGAATGCCCGAAATCTGGATATTAGCAAAAGCAGATCTATTTTGGGCTATTTCTCT